>CAZMNU010000005.1:0-53867 GCA_964567725.1 uncultured Desulfobulbus sp.
TGAGGGATCGACTGGAGCCCGGCAAGGGCGGGCGCGGGAACCAAAAAAAACGGGCAGGCCTGCGCAATGGCATCCTGCCCGGTGCAAGGGGCGACCAGGCCCGCGGTCTACGCGGGCCGGGAGGGTGCGGGGTTCAGCGGTTCTGCAGTTTCTCGGTGAGTACCGGCAGGAACTGCTTGAGATCGGCGACCACGAGCACATTGGCCACCTCGCCGATGGGCGCGTCGCGGTCGGTGTTGATGGCCACGATGAAATCCGCCTTCTTCATGCCGGCCAGGTGCTGGATGGCGCCGGAGATGCCGCAGGCCACGTAGAGCTTGGGGGTGACCGTGCTGCCGGTGGTGCCCACCTGGCGGCTGTGCTCGACCCAGCCGGCATCGACCACCGGCCGGCTGGCGCCGTATTCGCCGCCCAGGGCCTTGGCCAGGGCCTGGACCATGGCCACGTTCTCCGGTTTGCCCACGCCGCGGCCGGCGCTGACGATGATGCTGGCCTTGGTCAGGTCCACGCCCTCGATCTTGGCGGCCTCGTAGCCGGTGCACTGCACTGCGCCAGTGGCATCGGTGTCCACTGCGACCACGGTGGGCGTACCCGCCGGTTCGTCATCCAGGCCGAAGGCCCCGGCCTGGAGCGTGAGCACGGTGGTGGCCGTGGTGGCCTTGATGGTGCGGCGCAGCTTGGCGTTGCACACCGGTACCACCGGGAGGCCGCCATCGACACCGATCACCTCGGACACCTGGGCGGCTTTGAGGGACACCGCGACCCGCGGGGCCAGGTCCCAGCCGTAGGAGGAATGGAGAAACACCACCTGCTCGGGCTGTTCCCTGGCGATCACGTCGAGCAGCAGCTGCTTGTGCACCGCCGGGCTGTACTCCCCGTGCTTGGCCGCCTCGGCCAGGTAGAGGGTGCCGTCGAATTTCGGCAGGTCGGCAGCGCTGCCCACCAGGAACATGGTCGCCTCGGCCTGCGATTCGCGGGCAAAGGCGAGCAATTGGGTGTATTCGGCGCGGAGTTTCCCTTCGCGGAATTCCGCCACAAGTAAGGTCTTCATGAGTCTCTCCTAGGCGAGCACGCCGGTTTTTTCTTTGAGCAGCTGGATCAGCTTGTCGGCCAGTTCGGGCGCATCGCCCTCGAGCACCAGGCCGCCGCCCTTTTTCTCCGGGAAGAAGCAGGCCGCCGTCTCCTGGCCGGCGGTGACCCCGCCCATATCCGGAGCGATGGTGAGCAGCTCCTTTTTCTTGGCCTTCATGATGTTGGGCAGGGTCGGGTAGCGCGGGGTGTTCAGGCCCAGCTGGCAGGTGAGCGCCAGCGGCGTGGCGGCGGTGACCAGGGACTTGGTGCCGCCCTCGAGTTCGCGTTTGACCGTGACCGTGCCGTTGTCGTAGGCGAAGTCGACGATGGTGGTCACCGCGTCCATGCCCAGCAGTTCGGCCACCATCACGCCCACCTGGCCGCTGCCGCGGTCCTGGGACTGCATGCCGGTGAAGATGAGGTCGAAGTTCTTGTCCCTGGCGAAGTTGGCGATCATGCCCGCGATGACCAGCGGCTCGCGCTGGTGGGCGTCGTTGTCGGCGATGTGTACGCCCCGGTCGCAGCCCATGGCCAGGGCTTTTTTCATGGTCTCCTTCACCTGGTCCGGACCGATGCAGAGCACGGTCAGGTCGGCGCTGCCCACCTGTTCTTTCAGGCGCACCGCCTGCTCGACCGCGTACTCGTCGTACTCGTTCATTCGCCAGGCGAGGTCGGCCCGGTCATACCAGGTTTTGTCAGCGTTGATCTTGAATTTCGATTCCATGTCCGGAACCTGCTTGATGCAGATCAGTATGTTCATCGCGCCCTCCGGCCGTGAGGCCAGGTGAAGGTTGTTGGTCTGTGCGGTACGTTCTCCAGCCGTTTTCTATAACCGATCGGCCAGTACTTCGGCAATATCCCGGGGCCGCAATTTTTCCTCGACGTCGGCCCCCTTGACCCCGTCCTCGAACATGGTCAGGCAGAAGGGGCAGTTGGAGAGCAGCTGGTCCGCGTTCGTCTCCACGGCCATGCGCACCCGCTTGATGTTGATGCGCTCGCCGATCTTTTCCTCGGCCATGATGCGGCCGCCGCCGGCGCTGCAGCAGAAGGCCTGGTCCCGATTCTTGGCCATTTCGGTGAGTTGGCCGCCCGCGGCGCGGATCAGGTTGCGCGGCGGGTCGTAGATACCGTTGTGCCGGCCCAGGTAGCAGCTGTCGTGATAGGTGCAGGTAAAGGATTCAGCCCGGATTTTGAGGCGTCCCTCGGCCATCAGTTGGTCGAGGAAGACCGCATGCGGCACGACCTCGAGGTCGAACTCGAAATCACGGTAATCCTTACTCAGGGTATTGAAGCAGTGGGGGCAGGTGGTGACGATCTTTTTCACCCCGTACGCCTTGATAACCTCCACCGTCTCCATGGCCATGGTCTGGTAGAGGTACTCGTTGCCCATCTTGCGCATGGGCTCGCCGCAGCATTTCTCCTCCTTGCCGAGGATGCCGACCTTCACGCCGGCGGCCTGGCAGAGCTTGACGAAGCTCCGGGCCACGGCGATGTTGCGCTTGTCGAAGGAGGCGTAGCAGCCGACGAAGTAGAGCACGTCCACCTCCGGGTCTTCGGCCAGCGGCTTGACGCCCAGTTCCTCGGCCCAGTCTCCGCGGGAGGCGTAGCCCATGCCCAGGGGGTTGCCGTTGACCTCGGTCTGTTCCATGGCGGTCATCACCTCCTCGCCCGGGAACTCGCCCTCCATGAGCACCAGGTTGCGGCGCAGCTCGATGATCTTGTCGATGTGTTCGATGGAGGCCGGGCAGATGTCCTGGCAGGCCCGGCAGGTGGTGCAGGCCCAGATGACGTCGCGGCCGATGGTGTCGATGAGGTTGGCCGTGGGGTCGGTGCAGGCTGCCTCGCCGATCTGGTTGACGAGTTGCATGGGCGACAGCGGCTTGCCGGTGGCAAAGGCCGGGCAGCGATCCTGGCAGCGCTTGCACAGGGTGCAGGCGTCGGCGTCGAAGATGTCCTTCCAGCGCAGGTCCGTGACCTCGCTGGCGCCGAATTTCTCGATGGACTCATCCTCCAGGTTGATGGAGGTGAGCTTGCCGGTGGGGCCGAGGTCGGCAAGAAAGGCATTGGTGCTGGTGGTGAGGATGTGGCGGAATTTGCTGTAGGGGATGACCGCGACAAAGGCCAGGGCCAGGAGCAGGTGGAACCACCAGAGGCCGGCGTGCAGAGTGCGCAGTCCCGGCTCGTCGATGGGACCGAGCAGTTTGGCGACCCCCAGGCCCACCGGTGACCAGAGGGCCAGCGGTGTGCCCATCTCGGTGACCGCCATGCGGGCGCCTTCGATGACAAAGCCGGTGACGAGGATGGCGAGCAAGAGCCCGTGCATGAGGGCGTCGTCGCCCTTGGTGGTCAGCCCCTCGGGTCGGACCAGGTAACGACGCACGGCCAGGCCGATGAGCATGAAGATCGCCGCCAGCCCGGCCAGGTCGAGTACAAGGGAAAAACCCTTGTAGAAATTGCCCTTGAGGAATTTGATGTCGAAGAAGAGGTCGGTGAAATCGGCCTGAACAACAATCAGGAGGGTGCCGATGAAGAGGAGGAAAAAGCTCCAGAAGAACACGGCGTGGGCCGTGCCCGCGCCGGCCACCCGGAAGACCTTGGTCTGCAGCAGGGCGGTGGTGAGCAGGTGTCTGATCCGCTCGCCCCTCCGGTC
Organism: uncultured Desulfobulbus sp.; assembly: GCA_964567725.1. Classification (GTDB taxonomy): domain Bacteria; phylum Desulfobacterota; class Desulfobulbia; order Desulfobulbales; family Desulfobulbaceae; genus Desulfobulbus. The sequence goes on from CAZMNU010000005.1 coordinate 3,722, forward strand.
GGTGCGGTTGACAGGCTGGCCCAGGCGGTAGACCCTGATCCGCTTTAGGCAGCCGAGGACGAACACGCCGAGGGCGACCAGCAGCAGGCCGTACATGGGCGCCAGCGTCAGCAGCCCATGGCCGACATTCCAATAAATTTCACGGGTAAACTCCATCCGGCCCTTCTCCCTCTCTTGCATCAGAAAAATAGCACGATCGGATCGTGCGTGTACAGAAGAAGAGAGGCGGTGACTACCGCTCTCTCTTCCCGTTTCCTCGAACAGTCCTCAGGTAAGGCCGGGCCGCCGACGGCGGCCCGGCCACGGCCGCTACCTGGTCAGGGCGGCGCCGATGACCACCCGCTGGATCTCGCTCGTGCCTTCGTAGATCTCGGTGATCTTGGCGTCGCGCATCATCCGCTCCACCGGGAACTCGCGGGTGTAGCCGTAACCGCCGAACAGCTGCACCGCCTGGGTGGTGACCTTCATGGCCGTCTCGCTGGCGAACAGTTTGGCCATGGCCGATTCCTGGGAATAGGACAAACCGGCGCTGGCCCGGTAGGCGGCGTTGTAGATCAGGAGGCGGGCGGCCTCGATCTGGGTGGCCATGTCGGCCAGTTGGAAGGACACGCCCTGGAAGGAGCTGATCGACCGGTTGAATTGCTCGCGCTCCTTGGTGTAGGCAAGCGCCGCGTCAAAGGCGCCCTGGGCGATGCCGAGGGCCTGGGCAGCGATGCCGATGCGGCCGCCGTCCAGGGTCTTCATGGCCACCTTGAAGCCCTGGCCCTCCTGGCCGAGCAGGTTCGTGCCGGGAATGCGGCAGTTTTCAAACACCAGCTCCATGGTGGGTGAGGACCGGATGCCCATCTTGGCCTCCTTCTTGCCGAAGGAGAAACCCGGGGTGCCCTTCTCGACGATGTAGGCGCTGATGCCGCGGTGCTTTTCCGCGGCCTTGTCGCTGCGCGCCAGCACCACGTAGGTCTCGGCCTCGCCGCCGTTGGTGATGAAGATCTTGGAGCCGCTCAGAATCCAGTCGTCGCCGTCGCGGGTGGCGGTGGTCTTGGTGCCACCGGCATCCGAGCCGGCGGAGGGCTCGGTCAGGCCGAAGCCGCCGAGTTTCTCGCCCGTGGCCAGGGGCACGAGGAATTGCTGCTTCTGCTCCTCGGTGCCGAACAGGTAGATCGGGTTGGCGCAGAGGGACAGGTGGGCGGAGAGGGTGACGCCGGTGGAACCGCAGACGCGCGACAGCTCTTCCACCGCGATGGCGTAGCTGATGTAATCGGCACCGCCGCCGCCGTACTCCTCGGGGAAGACGATCCCGGTCAGGCCGAGTTCGCCCAGCCGGTCGTACATCAGGGCCCGGTCGAAACGCTCTTCCTCGTCGCGGATGCGGGCCGACGGCGCGACCTCGGCCTCGGCGAAACTCCTGACCATGTCACGGATCAGCTTCTGCTCTTCAGTCAATTCGAAATTCATGTGGTGTTCCCCCTGGAAGGTTGTGATGCTCTGACAGATGGTTGCGTTTGGCTCGGGTCCGGCTGCGGGTCAGTTCTGATCCTTGATCTGCACCATGATGACCCGCCCCCTGGCGCAGAGTTTGTCCGTGGCGGTGACCGTGACCTCCACGGTCACCTTGCGATCCTTGATTGCCACCGCCCGGCCGCGGAGTTCCAGTTCCGTGCCGATCGGGGTGGGCGCGAGGTAATCGACCTGCAGCGAGGCGGTAACGAAACGCGCGATCGGCGAGTTGTCCGCCCGCGCCCTGGCCGCCGCCGCCGTGGCCGCGGCGTGGCAGTCGATCAGTGAGGCGATCATGCCGCCGTAGAGGTAGCCCGGGTAGCCGCCGGTGTATTTGCTGTCCGGCGTGAACCGGCAGACCGTTTCCTCACCGTCCCAGCGGCTCTTGAGCTGATGGCCGTGCGGGTTGAGCCGGCCGCAGCCGAAGCAGTGGGCGTAGTCGTCGGGATACTGGTCCTGCACTGCCGGTTCGGCCATGGCCATGCTCTTCCCTCTTGCAGCGGGTTGCCCTCGGTCCGGGGCGGCGGGTCGCCCCGGGGTGGTGTCGCCTGCGGTCCACGGCCGGCGGACCGGAGGTCAATAGGTGTAGAACCCCCGGCCGGATTTCCGGCCCAGCCAGCCGGCCTCGACGTACTGGCGAAGCAGCGGGCAGGGGCGGTACTTGGGGTCGCCGAGCCCCTGGTAGAGGGTGTTGAGGATCGCCAGGCAGGTGTCCAGGCCGATCAGGTCGGCCAGGGCCAGCGGGCCCATGGGATGGTTCATGCCCAGTTTCATGACCGTGTCGATGTCCTCGCGCTCGCCGACGCCGTGGTACAGGCAGAAAATCGCTTCGTTGATCATCGGCATGAGGATACGGTTGGCGATGAAGCCCGGATAGTCGTTGGAGCGGGCCGGGGCCTTTTCCATCCGCCGGGTCAGTTCCAGGGTGGTCTCCAGGGTCTCGGGCGAGGTCGCCAGGCCGCAGATGACCTCCACCAGTTTCATCACCGGCACCGGGTTCATGAAATGCATGCCGATCACCTTGTCCGGCCGCCTGGTGTTGGCGGCAATGCGGCCAATGGGAATGGACGAGGTGTTGGAGGCGAGGATAACGTGCGGGGGGCAGACCTCGTCCAGGGTCTGGAAGATCTTGAACTTGATCGCCTCGTTCTCGCTGGCCGCCTCGACCACGTAATCGGCCGCGGCCATGTCCTTGAGGTCCACGCTGGTGGTGATGCGGCCGAGGATACGGTCTTTTTCGTCGGCGGCGAGTTTGCCCTTGTCGACGCTGCGCTGCAGGTTCTTGGCGATGTTCGCCAGGCCGCGGTCGACAAACTCCTGCTTGATATCGTTCATGATAACGGCAAGGCCGCTGGTCGCCGCCACCTGGGCGATGCCGTTACCCATCTGGCCGGCACCGATTACACCGAACGTCTTCACTTCCATGTCTGCCTCTCCTTTCTCTGGGACTGTGAGCGCCGGCCGGCTGAGCCTGTCGGCGCGTTGTTGCGGGTCGCCGGCCATCCGGCAGGGGACGGGGTTCTCAGCCGTTGCGGCTGCCGGTGAACACCGGTTTGCGTTTTTCCAGAAACGCCGAGGTGCCCTCCTGGGCGTCCGGGCTGGCCAGGCAGAGGGCAAAGGCGTCGCGCTCGATGGCCAGGCCGGTGGCCAGGTCGGTGTTCAGTCCCTGGCTGATGGTCTCTTTGGCGGCGCGGAGCGAGGCCTTGCCCTTGCTGGCGATCACCCGGGCGACCTCGAGGGTCCTGGCCATCAGTTCCTCCGGGGTGAAGACCTTGTTGACCAGGCCGATCTCCCGGGCCTCGGCCGCGGTCAGGTGGCGGCCGGTGAAGACCATCTCCTTGGTGCGGTTGGCGCCGATCAGCCTGGCCAGGCGCTGGGTGCCGCCGAAGCCGGGGATGAGGCCAAGGGTGATCTCCGGCAGGCCGAAGAGGGCCTTTTCCGAGGCATAGATGAAATCGCAGGCCAGGGCCATTTCGCAGCCGCCGCCCAGGGCGAAGCCGTTGACCGCGGCGATCACCGGGATGGGCAGGGCCTGCAGGCTGCTGATCACCTCCTGGCCGAATTGGGCGAACTGTTTGGCGCCCAGCGGTGACAGGGTGGCGATCTCGGTGATATCGGCACCGGCGATGAAGGATTTTTCACCGGCGCCGGTGAGGATCAGGACGCGCACGGTTTCGTCGGCACCGACCTGGTGGACGGCGTCGGCGAGTTCGGTGAGGAGGGCGGAATTGAGGGCGTTGAGGGCTTTGGGGCGATTGAAGGTGAGTGTGGCGATACCGTCGGCGCTGGTCAGGTCAATGCAGGAATAGGCCACCGTGTTCTCCTTGTATGGGGGTGAGCTGCGATCGTTTGCTGGAGCCGTGCGGCGGGTGCGGGGAAGGGGGGCGCGGGCACAGGCAGGCCCGTTGATCGTCCGGAAAGGAATGATCAGCGGGGACGGCGGCAAGGCCCCGCCGAAACTGCACGGCGGCAAGCGGTATGAACCAAATCGAACAGACGCAAAGTGTGCAATATCTATTTCAATTGCGTTGCCCTGTCAAATATTTTTTGTCGGCCCGTAAGGACGCCGCAGCGGCCCGGAAAGTGAGGAAATCGGGCAGTTGGGCCGGGGCTCGATGCCGTCCCGGCAGGGGCTCGGCACCGCGCCGGCGCGGCGGGTGCGCACGGCTCTCTTCAGGAGGGGCATGGCATCGTTTCTGGCAGGGCGATGATCGCTTCCACCTCGATGGGCGCACCCAGGGGCAGGGCAGCCACCTGGACCGCGCTCCGCGCCGGCCAGGGTTCCCGGAAATACTCGCGGTACACCCCGTTGACGCGCTGGAAGGTGCCGAGATCGATGAGGAACACGGTCACCTTGACGGCATCGGTGAGCCGGCCGCCGGCCGCTGCAGTGATGGCCGCCAGGTTCTGGAACACCTGGTGGCATTCTGCCTCGATGCCGCCCGGGACCAGGTTTCCGGTCCGCGGGTCGACCGGCAGGGTGCCGGAGACGAACAGCAGGTTGCCGGAACGCACGGCCTGGGAGTAGGGGCCGATGGCGGCCGGTGCCCGGTCGGTGTGGACGGCGGATCTGGTCATGGGGATACTCCCTGAATATGGCGGTGGACGATGGCCCGGGCCGCGATCAGGCCGGTGGCCGCGGCGGAAACGATGTTGCCGGCCACGCCCGGACCGTCGCCGGCCACGAACAAGCCCTGCACCGCTGTTTCCAGGTGGCTGTCGGTCTCCACCTGGGTGGCGAAGAACTTGATCTCCGGGGCGTAGAGCAGGGTTTCGTCGTTGGCCACGCCCGGGATGACCAGGTTGAGCCGTTCCAGGCCGTCCACCAGGTTGGTGAGGATCCGCTCCGGCAGGGCCATGGCGATGTCGCCGCAGACCACGTTGGTGAGTGTCGGCTCGATGTAGCTGTTGCGGATGCGGTTCCACGTGGAGCGCCGGCCGCGGCGCAGGTCGCCGTAGCGCTGCAGGATCGGCCGGCCGCCGCCGATCAGGGTGGCCAGTTTGCCGATGGACTCGCCGTAGGCCTGGTTGTCCTCCACCGGGTCGGTGAGGATCACCTTGGAGAGGAAGGCGAAGTTGGTGTTGGCCGATTTTCGGTCCATGAGGGCGTGGCCGTTGACGCAGACGAAATCCTGGTAGTTCTCCAGCGCCACGTAGCCGCCGAAATTGGTGCAGAAGGTGCGCGTCTGGTCGTCGTAGCGGTTGGTGCGGATGAAGAAGGTCGGGTCGTAGATGACCTCGCAGAGGTCCTGCATGATCTCGTTGTGCACCTCGACCCGCACCCCGACCTCGATGCCCCGCTGGGACAGGCCGATGGAGTGGCGGCCGGCGATGGTGCCCATCCACTCGGCTCCGACCCGGCCGGGCGCGAGGATGACGCTGCCCGCCGTGTAGGTGTCGCGGTCGGTGACCACCCCGCTCACCCGGCCGTGCTCGACGAGCAGGTCGCGCACGTTCTCGGCATGGTGGAAGAGCACGCCCCGCGCCTCGATCTCCCGGGCCATGGCGTCGATGTGCCGGGGCAGGTTGTCGCTGCCCAGGTGCTTCTGGCGGATGAGCAAGAGGTCGATGCCGTGTTTGCGCGCCTCCTTGCGGATGGTGCGCGCCGCCGCCATGTCGGTGGGGAAGACCTGGCCGTCCATGCCGTAGCGGTTGAAGATGGCCTCGGTCTCGTCGATCAGTTGGCAGGCTTCGGCCAGGCCGAGGAACTGGGTGAGGTCGGTCTTGCCCAGTTTGTGGATGAAGTTGAGCTTGCCGTCGGAAAAGAGTCCGGCCCCGCCGACCCCGCAGAGGATGTTGCAGGGGCGGCAGTGGACGCAGCCGCGGTCGCCGATGGGGCAGTGCCGCTTGAGCGGCGGTTTGCCCTTTTCAAGGAGCAGCACCCGCAGGGAGGAGTGCTCGCTCAGCCAGTGGGCGGCGAACAGGCCGGCCGGCCCGCCGCCGACGATGATCACGTCAAAAAACCGTTTGGATGCTGGGTGGGGCATGGTCTCGCCTGTTCTTTTGTCCGCTGCTGTCGCGGATCACTCACCGCGCTGTCCGGGAGACGCCCGGCAGGCTGGTCACAGTATCGAAAAAATGTCGTTCAGCCTTGATTTCAAAAACAATATCCGGCTTGACCCGCGCCAGGATCTCCTCGATGTTGTTCTGGTCGTAATCTTTCCACAGACAGATGATCTGCTTGCAATTCTCGGAGAAAAACGGCTCCAGGTCGCTGAAAAAAGAGTCGCGGAAGACGATGGCGGTCAGGGCCCGGTCGGGGCAGCCCCGGATAAAATACTGGTCCGGTTGGCTGGAAACATGAGAAAGGGAGACCTCGATCGGCAGGAATCGCGCGCACTTCCGGTACGGTGCCAGCGATGGCACGGTCTCCCGGATGTCGTCTTTCCGGTTGATCATGATGCTGAGGTCTCCCCCGGGGACAGTCTTCTCCCTGTCAAAGGCGAAAACGGTGGTGAACGGCTCCCGGGGAAACCAGGGGGCGACACGGGCAAAAAGGGTCTTGAAGGCGATGTAGGCGCCATAGGGGGTCCAATGGGTGTCGGATTTCAGGTACAGCCGCCTGTTCTTTTTTCCGGCCAGCAGGGGCTGATGCAGGTCAACCAGGTACGGAGGCCAGTCACCGTGGAGATGGTTCCGTAACTGGTCGAACCTGGTGGTTCCCCGTATTTTTTCCGCCTCCTGCATGACGAATTCGGGGTAGATGCTTTGCTTGTTTGGGGCCGCGGCCAGGAGGAAGCGGATGCCCCGCTGGTGCAGCCAGGCCGCTTTCCTGTCCTGGATCTCCAGCCACCGTTCGATCTGCGCCGTTGTCAGCGGTGTCTCGCCCCTGAAATCCTCGAGCATCTTGAGCTGGGCCATATAATACCAGCCATCCAGCCCTTTGTGCACCTTGTTCGGGGCGCCGGCCCGGCTGAAACGCTTGTCCATCTCCCGGTGGTAGCGGTGCAGAAGGAATTTCCGGAAACCGAAGTGATCGTCGAAATAGGCGCTGAGCGAGGCGAAGAACCGCCCGGTATCGGCGAGACTGGACGGCAGGGAAGGGGCGTCGGCCAGTCTGCGTTTTTCCTGCACAGACCAGGTCTGTCGCGGCGAACAGAGCATGGTCAGCCCCGGAGCGAAGAGGACCACGAAAAAGGAGACAATCAGGATCCAGCGAAACACCAGGGCCATTTTATCTTTCAGTGGTGCCTGCATAGGACCCTGAACATCCGGCGTCTCAGTTAAAAACGGAAATAGATGAAAGGGTTGTACACCCCTGCGGCCAGGTAGAGGAGCGAAAAATACAGGATCACGGCCAAAAAGGCCAACCGGACCATCTGCCCCGTCATCAGCGCCATCCCGCTCAGGATGGGGCTTGACGGAACGGCGCGGGGCCAGGCGGTTTTCGCGAAGAGGGCGGCGAGGGGGAAGGAGAAGGCAAAGGCCAGGAGGAGTTCGAGCGCCAGTTTCCCGTCCACGTAGAAAGCGAGGGGCAATCTGCTGCCGGGAACCGGGTCGTGTCCGGCCATGAGAACGAGGCGGGCGGCTCCGTCTGCCAGGGTGTCGCAACGAAAGAGAACCCAGCCCGCGATCACCAGCACCATGGTGACCGCCCACCTGAGCGGCGCCCATATCCGTTCGAGGAGAGGCTGTGGAGCAATGCGCTCCAGGGCCAGCAGGCAGCCGTGATACAGCCCCCAGGTGACGAAGGTCCACGAGGCGCCATGCCAGAAGCCGCAGAGGAGGAAGACGATCCAGAGATTGACGGCCGTGCGCAGGCTGCCGAGGCGGTTGCCGCCCAGGGGGACGTAGACATAGTCCCGGAACCAGTTGGAGAGGGAGATATGCCACCGACGCCAGAATTCGCGGATGGACAGCGAACTGTAGGGAGTGTTGAAATTCTCGCGGAAATGAAAGCCGAAGAGACGGCCCAGACCGATGGCCATGTCTGAATAACCGGAAAAATCGTAATAAATCTGGAAGGTGTAGCAGATCGCGCCGAGCCAGGCGGTCGCCGGGGCCAGGTCGCCGGGCGGGGTGGTGAAGATGGTGTCGGCGGCCAGCGCCAGCGGATTGGCCAGCAGCATCTTCTTGCCGAGACCGACGATGAAGCGGCGGATGCCCTCGGCGCAATCGGCACTGGTGATCTTCCTGTTGGCAAGCTCCCCGACGATGTCGTGGTACCTGATGATCGGGCCGGCGATGAGCTGGGGGAAAAACGAAATGTACAGGCCAAGGTTGAGCAGGCTGCGTTGGGCCCTGACCGTGCCGAAAGCGACATCGAGCAGGTAGGAGATGGCCTGGAAGGTGAAGAACGAGATGCCGATGGGCAGATGGACGGTGCCTGTGGACAGGTTTGCCAGGCCGAGGGCGGTGAGGAGGGTGTTGAGATTGTCGATGAAAAAGTTGGCGTACTTGAAATACGCCAGCAGGAGGAGATTGATGCCGATCCCCCCGGCGAGAAGGATCTTTTTCCGCACCCTGCCAGCCGCGTCCTCCAGGAAACGGCCCAGGACGAAGTTGAGACCGATGGCAGCGAGCATGACCAGGACATACCCTCCCTCACCCCAGGCGTAGAACAGCAGGCTCGCCAGCAGCAGCAGGACATTCGCCAAACGGCCCTTGCAGACGAGAGCCAGGGCGAGCACGGGCGGCAGGAAGAAAAAGAGAAAGGAGACGGAGGAGAAGACCATGGACGCTGGTTGTCAGAGACGAGAACCGAGTTTCCCGGGCGTAGCGGCCGGATGGCAAAAACAGCCGGCGTCAGCGGTGCCCTGAAGCGCGCCACAGCAACCCGTCCGGCCCGCCGGGCCGCTCGTGCCGGGGCGGCCATGGAGGTCGGCCGGTGGGGTGGCCGGCTGTTGTTGTGCCACACTTTTTAGGAATTGGCGAGGGTGAATGCCTCGGCGGGGCCCACGGCCCCGTTGCCCGCTCATCCGGCCGCTGGCGGCAGAAAATGATAGAGCCGCAGGGCAAGGTAAGGTATATACTTTAAAAAAGGCATGGATGGGCAGCGGAGGGATGACGGTCGATGAAAGATGACGGCAACTTGGTGTGGATCGATCTGGAGATGACCGGGTTGAATCCCTTTACCGATCGGATTCTGGAAGTGGCGACGGTGGTCACCGATTCGCGGCTGGAGATTCTTGCCGACGGTCCGGTCCTCGCCCTCTATCAGCCCGACGAGGTGCTCGCCGCCATGGACCGCTGGAACAGCGAGCACCACCGTCAGTCGGGCCTTCTGGACCGGGTCCGCAGGAGTACCTACACCTGCCGCCAGGCGGAGTTGGAAACGCTCGCCTTTCTCCGCCAGTGGGTGGACGAGCGGGTCTCTCCCATGTGCGGCAACTCGGTCTGGCACGACCGCCGCTTTCTCGCCCGCTTCATGCCCGAATTGGAGCATTTCTTCCACTACCGCAACATCGATGTCAGCACCCTCAAGGAACTGGCCCTGCGCTGGGCTCCGGATCTGGCCAGTTTCAACAAGGCAGGCCGGCACCTGGCCTATGATGACATTCGCGATTCCATTGCCGAACTCAAGCATTACAGCGACTGCTTCATCAGGAAATAGCCTGTCCGGCGGGTTGGCCCGTCCGGCCTGGATCCCGAGGCGACCGCAGACCGGTGGCCGAGCCCGGGGCAGCCGGGGCCGAGCCGCCGGCCCGCAACCCTTGCATCATGAAGGAGATGTGTTGTGCACACGTACCTGAGCGCACTGATAACCGCCCTGTTCCTGGCGCTGGCCGCGGCCCCCTGCGTCGCCGGGATGACGGCCGAACAACTGGCGGCCGAATCCGAGGCCTATGTGAAGACCACGGTCCAATCCGCCCCGTCCCGGCCGGAAACCATCGCCGCCAAGGTCGAGGAGGCCTGCGCCCTGCTCGCCAGGGAGGGGGCGGCGGCCTTTCCCCGCTTCAAGGGCAAGGGCAGTCCCTTCCTGTTCGAGGGGACCTACATCTGGGTGCACACCCTCGGCGAAACCCGCATGCTCATGCACCCGATCAAGTACAAGATGGAAGGCAGGGAACTGGCCGATCTGAAAGACGAAAAGGGCAAGCCCTTCTTTGTGGCCATGAACGATCTGGCCCGCACCGAGGGCCAGGGCTGGGTGGGCTACCACTGGCCGGTGCCGGGCTCCAAGGAGATCGCCCACAAGGTTTCGTATGTGAAAAAATGCACCATGGCCGACGGTGTCGAGGTGGTTGTCGGCGCCGGCATCTACCACCTGGACCCGGCGGATATCGACCGGCTGGATATCCACTGACCACCGCCGGGTCCCTGTCCCGACCCGTCCCAGCCGCCCCGGACCGCCTGCCGGGACCCGGCCGGCCGCCTGATTTCTTCCCCGACCCGCCATGCCCGTGTTCCGCCTCGTCGACGAGCCCCTTTTCCCCGCCCCTGAACTGGCCGAACCCGACGGGTTGCTCGCCGTGGGCGGCGACCTGTCGCCCGTGCGCCTGCTCACGGCCTACGCCCAGGGCATTTTCCCCTGGTACGCGGAGGGCGACCCGCTGCTCTGGTGGTCGCCGGCCCCCCGGCTGGTGCTGCTGCCCGCGGAGTTCCACCTGCCCCGGCGGCTGCGCCGCACCATCGCCTCCGGCCGGTTCACGGTGACGGCGGACACCGCCTTTACCGAAGTGGTGGCTGCCTGCGCCACGGCCTCCGGCCGCCGCGAGCACGGCACCTGGATCACCCCGGAGATGCACCAGGCCTATGTGCGCCTGCACGAACTGGGCTACGCCCATGCCCTTGAATGCTGGCAACAGGGCGAACTGGTCGGCGGGCTGTACGGCGTCTGCCTGGACCGGATGTTTTTCGGCGAGTCGATGTTCACCCGGGTGGCCGACGCCTCCAAGGTGGCCCTGGCGGCGCTGGTCGACCAGGCCCTGCGGCTTGGCATCTGCGCCATCGACTGCCAGATGACCACAGCCCACCTGCTCCGTTTCGGTGCCCGCGAACTCGAGCGGCCGGCCTTTCAGGCCCTCCTGGACGAGTCCATCGATCGTTGCCGGCCGCAAAAAAAATGGCGCCTGCCGTAGGCTGAAAAGGAGAGAACAGCCCGGCAGGCGCCAGCTATGCACAACCGCGAGCCGCACACGACCCGGCGCACACGGTCGGGGCGGACCGCCACCAGGTTGAGAGGAAAGAGACCTGCGGCAATCCGTCTTGGGTACTATGATAAGCACCACATTGTAGGAATCAAGCGGCCGTTCCTAGGCCTCCAGCTCGAAATCGTACCTGAGGCCGGAGCGGGCGAAGTGCCGGTCCACCTTCTTCAGGCCGTACAGGTTGATCACCCGGAAGCTGACCTCCCAGTCGCCGACCAGCGCGGCCCCCCGGCCGAGATAGATCACATCCAGCACCTTCATCTCCTCCGGGGCGACGGAAAGGAGCATGAACAGCCGGTTCCTGGTGGCCTCCATGACGATGATCTTCTGGGGCTTGTCGATCCGGGTGCCCTTCAGCTTCCAGCGGACCTCCACCGCGTCCTCGCGCTGAAAGTTGATCTTCTGCAGCTGGGCGCAGTCCTTGCGGTGCAGGGACAGGCCGCGCTCGCTGAGCAGGCCGATGACGCCCTTGTCCAGCGGGCCCGGCTTGCAGCACGCGGAGGACTTCATCACCACCGGGTCCACGGTGGTCAGGTCCACCCGGTTGAAACTGCCGGTGGGCTGGAACAGGGTGGGCCGGTCCACGTACAGGCCGTTCTTGATCTCGTAGATCAACTCCCTGAGCCGCACCCGCCCCTCACCGATCTGCAGGAACAGCTCGTCCAGGGATTCGATGCCGAAATAGGCGAGGATGTCGCCCATGCCCGGTTTTTCCGTGACCTCGAAGGGCACGCCGTAGCGCCGCAGTTCCTGGGTGAGCACCGAGGCGCCGATCTGTCGCGACACCGCCTCCCGGCGCAGGCGGAAACCCTTGGCCAGCTCGGAACGGGCCTTGGGGGTCTGGCAGAGGATCTGCAGACCCGGGTCGAAGCTGACCGGCTCCTCCTGGCGGAGGACCTTGATGACGTTGCCGTCGCGCAGCTGGTGGTCGGGTCCCACCTTCTGGTTGCCGATCATGCCGCCCACGCAGGTGTGGCCGATGGCGGTGTGCACGCGAAAGGCGAAGTCGAGCAGGATCGAGTTGACCGGCAGACAGACAAGGTCGCCCTGCGGGGTGTAGGTGTAGATCTCCTTGCGGCCGCCGGCGGCGATCATGTCCCGGTAGGAGAGCGAGTCGTCGCTGCCCAGGATGTCGAACATCTCCTGGATCTCGTTGAAGAACTTGCTGTTGGCGCGGCTGTCCGTGGCCAGGTCGCGGATCATGCCCCGCTGGGCCCGGCGGGCCATCTCCTCGGTGCGGATCTTGAAGAGGTACTGCCGGCCGCCGATGTTGGCGCGGGCATGCAGCCCCTGGTAACCGGTGGGCTTGGGGTTGGCGATGAAATCGCGGATGGTGCGCGGCAGCGGCGGGTAGATCCCGTTGAGCGCTCCCAGGGCCTGGTAGCAGCCGCTGCGGGTGCGCATGAGCAGGAGGATTTCGCAGGGGATTTCGATCTTCTTGATGAGGATGCGGTTGCGCACGTCGTAGTAGCCCCACAGCCCCTTGGGGCGCAGGGTGACGGTGCCGTCCAGTCCCTCGTGGTCGACGCCCTGGCGGACATTGTCGATGACCCGGTTGATCTCCGGGTCGTCGCGCAGGCTGTTGATGTGGAGCTGCAGCCGGCTGCCCTGGCGCGGGAACTTGTAGGCCAGGGCCAGGTTGTACAGTTCCCGCTTGACGGCGAACAGGCCGAGGATGGTGGCCAGCGGCGCGTAGATGTCGAGGGTCTCGTCGGCGATCTTCTGCCGCTTGTGGCGCGGCATGCTCGAGAGGGTGCGCAGGTTGTGCAGCCGGTCCGCCAGCTTGACGATCATCACCTCGAGCTTGGCCGCCGCGCCGCTGAAGATCTTGCGGTGGACCAGCTTCTTGAAGGTCTGGCGGTCGCCGGTGTAGTTGGTGACCTTGGTGCAGCCCTCGACAATGGCCTCGACGTTCGCGCCGAACCGCTCGCGGATCACCTCGCCGGTGACCTCCGTCACATCCTCCACCGTGTCGTGGAGCAGGGCCGCGGCGAGAATCTCCGGATCGCGGATGTCGAGTTCCTCGGCGAGGATCCTGGCCACCGAGCAGGGGTGCATGATGTACGGGTCGCCGGAGCGGCGCCACTGGCTGCCGTGGGCCGCGAAGGCGAAGTCCAGGGCGTCCCAGAACACCCCGGAATCCGGACCGTCGCCGATGAAGCCCCGCATCGTCTCGCGGTAGCCGTCGATATCGAATTTAACGTACTGCATCGGCCCTGTGGTTCACGGTCGTTTCCGGCGCCGGCACTGGGCGCGCTGTGGCGGTCCGGCCCGTTGTCGCGGGCCGGCAAGAAGACATCACTCTATAGCAGATCGTTGTCCCCGGACAAGGAAAAATTCCCGATGCCGGGGCGCGGCGGCCATACCTTCCCGGGGACCGGCAGGCCCCGGCCGGGGCGGACAGGGGGTTTTTCGTTTCAGCCCGCCAGCCAAGGGGGTATAGTGCCACCATCCGCCGCCCGGGCGGCGGCCACCAAAAATAGCGAATCCACACCAACAACAGGAGCAGAATGACACGAAGAACGCGCCGGCGGGGCGAGACCGCGGGGAAAAAACACCATCACCGGTCGCCGGCCCTGGCGGGCGGCAGTCTGACCGACACCTCGCTCGAGACCCTGGTCCTGGCGCTCTTTGCCGAACGGGCGGAATCGCTCACCGCCACCGAGATCCTCGCGGCCCTGCAGCTCGTACCCCGGCAGCTGCCGGAACTGCGCAAGACCCTGATGCGGCTCACAGAGCGGCAGAAGCTGGACAAGCAGGGGCGGCATTTCACCCTGGCGGCCCCGCCCGAGCGGCTGCGCGCGACCCTGGATGTCACCTCCAAGGGGTTCGGCTTTGCCATGATCGAGAACGAGGCCAAGGGCGGCAAGGACGTGTTCATCGCTCCCCTGCACCTGGGCGGGGCCAGTCACGGCGACACCGTGCTCATCGCCGTCACCGGCATGCAGCGCGGCCGGCGGGAAGGGCGGGTGGTGCAGGTGCTCAGCCGCGCCGTCACCCGGCTGTGCGGCATTTACACCCTCACCGGCAGCGGCGGCTCCCTGACCCCGGACGACGAGCGGTTGCCCTACACGGTGCGCATCCGTCGCGGCGACACCCTGGATGCCGCCGACAACAGTGCGGTGGTGGCGGATATCCTCGACTACGGCACCGACCGCCAGGGACCCACCGGCAGGATCGTCGAGATTCTCGGCGACCCGAAGAGCGCCACCGTGCAGATCCGCATGGCCATGCTCCGCTTCGGCCTGCAGCAGAGCTTCCCGGCCGAGGTCATGGCCGAGGCGGCGGCGCTCGATGCGGCGCACGCTCTGAACGGCCGGCTCGACCTGCGCCACGTGGCCCACGTGACCATCGACGGCGAGACGGCCCGCGATTTCGACGACGCCGTCTGTGTCGAGCGGACCGAGACAGGCTACACCCTGTACGTGTCCATTGCCGACGTCAGCCACTACGTGCCCGTGGGCTCGGCCATCGACCGGGAGGCCTACCGCCGCGGCACGAGCACCTACCTGCCCGACCGGGTGCTGCCCATGCTGCCCGAGCGGCTGTCCAACGACCTGTGCAGCCTGGTGCCGGACCAGGATCGGGCCGCTTTCACCGCCATCCTCAGCTTCGACGCCGACGGTCGTCGCATTGGCCAGCGCTACGGCCGCAGCCTGATCCGCAGCCACCGACGGTTCACCTACACCACCGTGCACCAGCTCACCTACCTCCGTGACCCCGAGGTCCGTCGGACCCATGCCGGGCTGGCGCCCATGCTCGACCACGCCCGGCACCTGGCGGCCCTGCTCAAGAAGCGGCGGGTTGAGCGCGGCAGCCTGGAATTCAACCTCCCCGAGGCCGAGGTGCGCCTCGACGGCGATCAGGTGGCCGAGTTGCACCTGGGGGCGCGCAACGAGGCGCACCTGCTGGTCGAGGACTTCATGCTCGCCGCCAACGAGGCGGTGGCCGAGTCCCTGTCCCGGGCAGGGCGCACGGTCCTCTACCGTATCCACGAGTACCCGGACCTGACCAAGCTCGAGACCTTCACCGAGGCGGCCCGGGCCATGGGCCTGCAACTGCCCAAGGCGCCGATCAACCCGGCCTGGTTTGCCCGCGTGCTGGCGCAGGCGCACGGCACCTCCTCCGAGTACGTGGTCAACACGCTCCTGCTGCGGACCATGCAGCAGGCCCGCTACTCCCCGGAAAACGCCGGTCATTTCGGTTTGGCGGCGGATTTCTACCTCCACTTCACCTCGCCCATCCGCCGCTACCCGGACCTGGTCGCCCACCGGGTGCTGCAGGCGCAGCTCAGCGGCGAGGCCGCTGCCACCAGCCGCCTGCCCTTTCCGGCGCGGGAATCCAGCTTTGTCGAGGCAGGTGTGCACCTGTCGCAGTGTGAACGCAAGGCCATCGAGGTCGAGCGCAACGTCCACGCCCGGCTGTCCGTGCTCTTCCTGTTCGACCGGGTGGGCGAGACCTTCACCGCGATCATCTCCGGGGTCACCACCTTCGGCCTGTTCGTCGCCCTGGAGGAGGTGTTCGTCAGCGGCAGCGTACCGCTCAAGACCATGACCGACGACTACTACCTGTTCGACGGCCGCCGTTTCCGCCTGGTGGGCGAGTCGAGCAACCGGATCTACCAGCTCGGCCAGCGGGTCGAGGTCCGGCTCGAACAGGCCGACCTGGCCACCCGGCGGCTCACCTTCGCCCTGCTCGGCGAGGCTGCTCCCGCAGCGGTTGCGGGCAAAAACAGCTGAGCCGGGCGGCCCGCCGGCAGGCCGTGGTTTTTCTTGACGAACCCCGGCAATTCAAATAAACAACCGCATTTGAGCCGCACCGGCCAGGCCGGGTTCACTCCTTCTTGCTCATCCCTTTTCGCTGAGGCGCTACCATGGAAGACACCAGCTGGATCTCGGGCATCTTCGCCAACCCCTTTCTCCGCGGCCTGCTCGTCGGCCTGTTCATCGCCGTTGTCCTCTGGGTCCGCGGCCTGTTCAAGGTCCGCGACCTGAACGGCAGCCTGAAGAAACTGCGCGAGCACCTGCACACCAAGCTGGAGATCGATTCCGCCGAGAACGAGCGGCGCAAGGGCGAGCTGGACAAGCTCCGCCAGGAGCGCGACAACCTGCGCAACATGGTGCAGGTGCTCAACCAGAAGCCCGGCCGCCAGGAACTGCGCCAGGTCCAGGTCTACCAGAAGGCCATCGAGATCATGTTCGAGCGGTCGCCGGGATTTGCGCCGGCCTGGCAGATCACCGTGAAAGAGGCGGAAGAGGAGATCAAGCGCGCCGAGCGGGGCATCATCCCCTTCTTCAAGCGCATGACCGGCAGCGGTTCGACCTCCACCGACAAGGGCGGCAAGAAGCCGCTGGAACTGGAACAGTCCAGCGGTCATTGAGCCTGTCTCTTTCCGCACGATGAGGGACGCGCACGCCCCGGCCGGGGGACTCGACCAGGCCGGCATCATCCTGGTGCGGCCGAAGTACCCGGAAAACATCGGCGCCTCGGCGCGGGTGGCCTGCAATTTCGGCATCACCCGGCTGACCGTGGTCACCGACGAGGAACCGGACGAGGAGCGCATGCTCAAGATGGCGACCCACAAGGCCGCCCATCTGATCCGCACCATGCGCCGCTGCCGGACCACCGCCGAGGCGGCCGAACCCTACCACGCCATCGTCGGCACCACCGCCCGCCAGGGTCGGCGCCGGCCCGAGGACCGGACCCCGCGCGAGGCCATGGCCGAGATCCTGCCGCTCGTCAGCGCCGGTCGCATCGCCCTGATGTTCGGGCCGGAAAGCACCGGCCTGGCCAACGAGGATCTCGACCTCTGCCAGTACACCTCGACCATCCCCACCGCCAACTTCGCCTCGCTCAACCTCGCCCAGGCGGTGGCCATCCACTGCTACGAACTGCACACGGCGCTGCATGCCCACCCCTTTGCCGCTGTCCCCAAGTCGGAGCTGGCCAACTCGTTTGAACTCGAGGGCATGTACGCCCACATCGAGGAGGCCCTCGCCGCCCTGACCTTCCTGCACGACACCAACCGCGTCTACTGGATGCGCAACGTCCGCCAGTTCCTCAGCCGGGTGCGGCTGAAGAAAAAAGAGGCGAGCATGATCCGCGGCATCTGCCGCAAGTTTCTCTGGTATGCCGGCAAGCGGTCGGCAGGGGCGGGCGTGGAGGAGACCTCGCCCTGAGGCGGCTCAGAGTCCGGCCAGCGGACAGGCGTCGCAGTCGGGACGCTGTTTTTTGCAGAAGCGGTTGCCCACGCACACCAGCAGGGCGTGGTACTCGTTGAACAGGTGCACGTCGGCCTCCAGGTTGTCCATGAACAGTTCCTGGATGTCGCTGTAGCCGGCGTCCTCGTCGATCAGTTGGTGGCGGCTGAGAATGCGGTGGGTGTAGGCATCGACCACGAACACGGGCTGGTTCGCGGCGTAGAGGAGAATGGAGTCGGCGGTTTCCGGACCGATGCCCTTGACGGCGAGCAACTGTTGGCGCAGGTCGGGCAGCGGCTGGGCGAGGAAGGCCTCGAGGTCGCCCTGGTGGGAGCGTTCGATGGCGCGCAGCAGGTTGTGCAGCCGGCCGGCCTTGAGGTTGTAGTAGCCGGCCGGGCGGATGTATTCGGCGAGCAGCCCGGTGGGCAGGTCAACGAGTTTGTCGGGGGCGAGCAGGTCGGCCCCCTTGAGATTGTCGATGGCCCGCTCGACGTTTTTCCAGCTGGTGTTCTGGGTGAGAATGGCGCCGACCATCACCTCGAACGGGCTGTCGCCCGGCCACCAGCCCTGCGGACCGAGGCGGTCGTACATGCGCTCGTAGAGTTCGAGGAGACGATCGGTGGTGGCCATGCGGGCTCGGAGCAGGTGCGGCCGGGCTCAGTCGCCCAGGCAGATGCCGATGTCGCGGGCGGTCTGCACCTTGTCGCTGTCCAGGTCGATCTTCTTGCGCCGGCGGATGGCCTCGGCGATGGGCACCGCGGTCATGTTCGGCGGCACCCAGGCGACCATGTGGTCGAAGATGCGCTGCTCGGCCAGGCGCACCGCGGCGGCGCCGAAGCGCAGGGCCAGCAGCCGGTCGAAGGTGGTGGGCGAACCGCCCCGCTGCAGGTGGCCGAGCACGAGCGAGCGGGTGTCCTTGCCGAGCCGGGTGCGGATCTGCTCCGCCACCCATTCACCGATGCCGCCGAGCACCACCTCGGTCCGGCCGACCTCGCCCATGCCCTTGCAGATCACCTCGCCATTCTCGGCGCGCGCGCCCTCCGCCACCACCACGATCGAGTAATGCTTGCCGTGCAGTTCGTTGTCCGCGATCTTTTCGCAGACCGCGTCCAGGCAGAAGGGGATCTCCGGGATGAGGATCACGTCGGCGCCGCCGGAGATACCGGAGTAGAGGGCGATCCAGCCGGATTCCCGGCCCATCACCTCGACCACCATCACCCGGTCGTGGGACTTGGCGGTGGAGTGGAGTTTGTCGATGGCGTCGGTGGCCGTGGACACGGCGGTGTCGAAACCGAAGGTCCGGTCCGTGGCCTCCAGATCGTTGTCGATGGTCTTGGGCACGCCGATCACCGGCATGCCCTTCTGGGCGAAGCGGTGGGCGATCTCGAGGCTGCCGTCGCCGCCCACGGCGATGTGGCAGAAAAATCCCATTCTATCGAAATTGCTCAGTATTTTGTCCGATATGTCGACGATCTGAATCTCCCCGGCAAGGTTTTCCACCGGTTTGGCAAAGGGGTTGCCCTTGTTGGTGGAGCCGAGGATGGTGCCGCCCTGGGAGAGGATGCCCTCCACGTCCTCCGGTTCCAGGCGGACGAGGTCGTCCTTGTCGAGCAGGCCGCCGTAGCCGGAGCGGCTGCCGTAGACCTCCCAGCCCTTGCGGGTGGCCGAATTGACCACGGCAAAGATGACCGCGTTCAGTCCCGGCGCATCGCCGCCACCGGTGGAGATGAGTATTTTTTCGCGCATGAGACCGTTCTCGTCGATGAAAGGGAACTCGTCGGGGGGATCCCGTAAAACGCAGGATTGTAGAAAGGCCGTCTCTTTTTGACAATGATTTTCGTTGGGGCCTCCTTTTTTCCCGGGCCCCTGCCGCCGGGTGGTCCGCCGCCGAATTCGGGCCGATCCGGCCGATACCGGTTTGCTCAGGCCGGAAGATGTGGTAGAGAGACTTTTTTTCGCGCGCGGATCTGCGGTTGACTTGCCTGTTGGGGCTCCTTACTGTTGAGCGCATACCCGATCCGCTCCCGTCCCTGACCGGTCGGGGCACATTTTTAGAGGAGGTTTGCATGTTTACCATTACAGATCTGGCCGCGGACAATCTGCGCGCATATCTGGAGCAGAACAAGGTCGATTCGCCCATTCGCATCGCCCTCATGCAGGGCGGCTGCAGCGGCCCCTCGCTCGGGCTGGCGCTGGATGAGGCCAAGGAGGAGGATAAGGTGTTCGCGGAGAACGCCCTCACCTTCCTGGTCGACGGCGACCTGATGGAACAGTGCGGTTCCGTGAAGGTGGACTTCATCGAAGCGGGCTACCGCTCCGGGTTCGCCATCACCTCCGCCAACTCTCTGGGCACCGGCGGCGGCTGTTGCTCGGGCGGTTCCTGCGGTGGCTCCTGCGGTTGATCACCGCCGGCACCCATCCGCGAACCAACGCTGACAAACAGGCAGCCCCGCCCGCAGGCGGGGCGATCATCACATCGAGGAGGCGACAATGTTAGAAGTGACAACACTGGCCGTCAACAACCTGAAGGCCTACCTGGAGCAGAACAAGATCAGTTCCGCCATCCGGGTGGCCCTGATGCAGGGTGGTTGAAGCGGCCCCTCTCTGGGGCTGGCTCTGGATGAGCCAAAAACGAGTGACAAGGTGTTCGAGGAAGACACGCTGAAGTTCCTGGTGGACAGTGATCTGCTCACCCGGTGCGGCAGCGTCAAGGTGGACTTCATCGAAGCGGGCTACCGCTCCGGGTTCTCCATCACCGCCGCCAACCCGCTGGGCGGCGGCAGCTGCAGCGCCGGTTCCTGCGGCGGATCCTGCGGCTGAAGCAGACTCGCAGCGTCCGTTGCCAACCCCCTTGCCGGTCTCCGGCAAGGGGGTTTTTTTGTGTGCGCACGGCGGGTTGAAATATTGTGCCAAAATCTTGACACAGCCGGTTTCATCCTTATTCTTGAACTCGTACAGGCGTGTCCTGATCCGCCAGCAAGCCAACGTCAAGAGACATGGAGAGAAGATATGCAACTCGACAAATTCACCCTCAAATCCCAGGAGGCCATCCAGGCCGCGCAGGGGTTGGCCCAGTCGGGCGGCAACCAGGAACTGCAACCCGAGCACCTGGTCAAGGCGATCCTCGAGCAGCCGGAGGGGGTTGTGGTCCCGGTGCTGCAGAAGATGGGCGTCACCCCGAGCGTGGTGCTCGCCGAGACCAACCAGCTCATCGCCGCCCTGCCCAAGGTGAGCGGCTCCGGTGCCGGCCAGACCTACGCCTCCCAGCGGTTCCGCACCCTGCTCGAAGAGAGCTTCAAGACCGCGGCCAACATGCAGGACGAGTACGTCAGCCAGGAGCACCTGTTCCTGACCATCCTCGCCGACCGGTCGCTCAAGGTCACGGCCATGCTCACGAAAAACGGCGTGACCAGCGAGGCCTTTCTCAAGGCGCTGATGAGCGTGCGCGGCAACCAGCGGGTCACCGACCCCTACCCGGAGGAAAAATACCAGGCCCTGGAGAAGTACGCCCGCAACCTCACCGACGTGGCCCGGCGTGGCAAGCTCGACCCGGTGATCGGCCGGGACGAGGAGATCCGCCGCATCATCCAGGTGCTCTCCCGCCGCACCAAGAACAACCCGGTGCTCATCGGCGAGCCGGGAGTGGGCAAGACCGCCATCGTCGAGGGGCTGGCGCAGCGCATCGTCAACGGTGACGTGCCCTCCACCCTGGAGGGCAAGCAGGTGATCGCCCTGGACCTCGGTTCGCTCGTGGCCGGCGCCAAGTATCGCGGCGAGTTCGAGGACCGGCTCAAGGCGGTACTCAAGGAGGTGGAGAAGCGGGCCGGCGAGATCGTCCTGTTCATCGACGAGATCCACACCCTGGTCGGCGCCGGCGCGGCCGAGGGGTCCATGGACGCCTCCAACATGCTCAAACCGGCGCTCGCCCGCGGCGAGCTCCACTGCGTCGGCGCCACCACGCTGGACGAGTACCGCAAGTACATCGAGAAGGACGCCGCCCTGGAGCGCCGGTTCCAGCCGGTGCTGGTGCAGGAGCCGAGCGAGGAGGATACCATCGCCATCCTCCGCGGCATCAAGGAGAAGTACGAGGTGCACCACGGCGTGCGCATCCAGGACGCGGCCACGGTGGCCGCGGTGACGCTGTCCAGCCGCTACATCACCGACCGCTTCCTGCCGGACAAGGCCATCGACCTGATCGACGAGGCGGCCTCGCGGCTGCGCATCGAGATCGACTCCATGCCCACCGAGATCGACCAGTTGGAGCGCCGCAAGATCAAGCTCGAGATCGAGCAGGAGGCGCTCAAGAAGGAGAAGGACCCGGCCTCGGCCGAGCGCCTCGCCCGGGTGCGCGAGGAACTGGCCAACCTGGACGAAGACCTCAAGGGCATGAAGGGGCAGTGGACCCTGGAGAAGGACATCATCCAGTCCATCCGCGACATCAAGGCGCAGATCGACCAGGCGCACATGGAGGAGCAGCGGGCCGAGCGGGCCGGCGAACTGAGCCGGGTGGCGGAGATCCGCTACGGCCGCATCGTCCAGCTGCAGAAGGAGCTGGAGGCGGCCAACGCGCGGCTGAGCGAGATCCAGGAGCAGCACCAGATGCTCAAAGAAGAGGTCGCCGCCGAGGACGTGGCCAGCGTGGTCGCCAAGTGGACCGGCATTCCGGTGGACCGGCTGCTCGAGGGCGAGAAGGAGAAGCTCGTGCACGCCGAGGAGGCCCTGGGCGGCCGGGTGATCGGCCAGCGCGAGGCGATCAAGTCCGTGGCCAACGCCGTGCGCCGGGCCCGCGCCGGCCTGCAGGACCCGGACCGGCCGCTGGGCAGCTTCATCTTCCTCGGTCCCACCGGCGTGGGCAAGACCGAACTGGCCCGCAGCCTGGCCGAGTTCCTGTTCGACTCCGAGCAGGCCATGATCCGCATCGACATGTCCGAGTACATGGAGAAGCATTCGGTGGCCCGGCTCATCGGCGCGCCTCCCGGTTACGTCGGCTATGACGAGGGCGGCATGCTCACCGAGGCGGTGCGGCGCCGGCCCTACTCGGTGATTCTGCTCGACGAGATCGAGAAGGCCCACCCGGACGTGTTCAACGTGCTCCTCCAGGTGCTCGACGACGGCCGCATGACCGACGGCAAGGGGCGGACGGTGGACTTCAAGAACACCATCCTGATCATGACCTCCAACCTGGGCAGCCCCATTATCATGGAACTGGCCCAGACCGACCCGGAGACCATGCGCCGCCAGGTGGACGACCTCCTGCACCGCCAGTTCAAGCCGGAGTTCCTCAACCGCATCGACGAGATCATCACCTTCCACGGTCTCACCCGCGAGGACCTGGCCGCCATCGTCGACATCCAGATCCGGCGCATGGCCAAACGGCTGGCCGAGCGCAAGTACAAGGTCACCCTGACCAAGGAGGCCAAGCAGTTCCTGGTGGACACCGGCTACGACCCGTCCTTCGGCGCCCGGCCGCTGAAGCGGGCCATCCAGCGGTACATCGAGGACCCGCTCGCCCTGGAGATCCTCGAGGGGCGGTTCGCCGAGGGCGACCGCATCCTCATCGATCGGGCGCCGGCGGGCGGCCTCGGGTTCTCCAAGCAGTGACCGGGCAAACGGCCCCCTGGCCGGCCCCGGCCGCACGCCGCGGCCGGGGCCGGCCGCTTCAAAGTGCCTGCGGGCAAACAGTGCTTTGAAAACGCCGGCGGGCCGATTACATTCCCTCTGATAATCAGCGACCGCCTGCCGGGTGGGCGAGCAGCGTCCCCCGGCCGGCGGCCGATCTTTTGCCCGGTACCTTCGGCCGCGCGCTTCGCGCCGGCGGTCCGGGTCAACCGGGGGGATTTCTGTGCCCACCACCCGTTTCCCCGTCACGGCCGCAGTGCGGGCCGCGCTCATCGTGGTCCTCCTCTTCGCCCTCGTGTCGCTGTGCGGCGTCCGGGCGCGGGCGGCTGCACCCCCGCCGCCGGTACAGGTCGAGATCACCGGCGATCTCACCGAAACCCACCGCCGCAACATCCGCAGCCATCTCTCCCTGGTCCGCGCCGCCGACCGAACCTCCCTCTCCACCGCCCTGTTCAATCGCCTGTACGGCAACACCACAAGGGAAACCGCCCGGGCGCTCGAACCCTATGGCTACTATGACCCGGTGATTACCCTGTCGAAACGGCAGCAAAACGGTGTCTGGCTGGTCCGCCTGCAGGTGGATACCGGCCGGCCGGTGGTCATCGAGGATCTCCGCGTCGAGGTGCGCGGCCCGGGTGAGCAGGACCAGGTGCTGCGCCGGACGGTGGAGCGGTTGCCGCTGCACCCCGGCGAGGTGCTCGACCACCCGCGCTACGAGGCGGCCAAGGAGGCTCTCATCGTCAGGGCCATCGACAGCGGCTACCTCAAGGCCGCCTACACCGCCAGCCGAGTGGAAATCAGGCGCCGGGACTACGCGGCCGCGGTCCACCTGCGCCTGGACACCGGCCCGCGCTACCTGTTCGGGCTCATTACCTTTTCCCGCGATTTCATCGACCACGACCTGCTCCACAAGATCCTGCCGGTGCGGGAGGGCGCGCCCTTCACCCCGAAGAACCTGGCGCGGCTGCGCCAGTCCCTGTTCAACGTCGGCTATTTCAGCACCGTGGACCTCGATTACGACCTGGACGCGGCCGTCTCGGCGGCGGTGCCGGTGCGGGTCGAACTGCACCCGGCCCCGGCCCACAGGTATGCCGTCGGCCTGGGCTACGGCACGGACACCGGCATCCGCGGCACGCTCGAGTACGCCAACCGCTACCTGAACAGCCGCGGCCACCAGTTGGACCTGCGCCTGCAGCCCTCGGAGCGCAAGAGCACCTTCAGCAGCGCCTACACCATCCCCCTGGGCGACCCGCGGCGGGATCGGCTGTCGCTCCTGGCCGGCTACGAGATCGAAAACTACGACAACATCGAGTCCAACCTGTTCAAATCCACTGTCAGCCGGGACCATTTTCGCGAGCGGGGCGAGTTTTCGACCTATCTCCAGTATCTGGACGAGCGCTACGACACCGGCTCGGATTCCGGCCACGCCGCCCTGTTCATCCCGGGTGTGCGCGGCATCCTCTATCTGGCCGACGACCGGGTGAACACCACCCATGGCCTGCGCCTGGCCGCCTCGCTCAGCGGCAGCCACGAGGGGCCGCTGGGCGATGTCTCCTTCCTCCAGGCTACCGCCGGGGCCAAGGGGATTCTCTCGGTATTCGACAAGTACCGGCTGATCGGCCGCACCGACCTGGGCACCACCCTGGTCGACGACCTGGACGACCTGCCGCTGTCCCTGCGCTATTTCGCCGGCGGCGATCAGAGCGTGCGCGGCTACGGCTACAAGAAGATCGGCCCGGCGGACCGGGAGGGCAACATTGTCGGCGGCCGCTACCTGTTCAGCTGGAGCCTGGAGCTGGAACGCGAACTCTTCGACCAGTGGAGCGCGGCCGTGTTCTACGATGCGGGCAGCGCCATGAACAGTTTTACGGATTTGACCATGAAGGAGGGGGCCGGCGCCGGCATCCGCTGGAACGCACCGTTCGGCCAGGTGCGGCTCGATCTGGCCAGGGCCATCGATGACGGCGGCAACTCCTGGCGCGTCCACTTCACCCTGGGGGCGGATCTCTGATGGGTCGCCGGCTGCTGGTGTTGCTGCTGTTGTCGCTGGGCCTGACCGTGACGGTTGCGGCCTTTGTGCTCGGGACCGAGCCGGGCCTGCAGGCCCTGGGTGCGCTCGCCTTCCGGCTGAGTGGCGGGCGGGTGCAGGTGGGCGCGGTTTCCGGTACCCTGCTGGGCGCACTGCAGCTGCGCGAACTGCGCTACGACGACGGGGTCAACGCGGTGACCATCGATCGTCTCGTCCTGCGCTGGCAGCCCGGGGAGCTGTTCCGCGGCGGGGTGCGCATCGAGGCGGTGACGGTTGCCGGGGTACATGTCGCGCTCGGTCCGGGCCGTGATGACACGGCCGCCGGGCCGGTGGTCCTGCCGGATGTGGCCCTGCCGCTGGACCTGCGCATCGACTCGCTTGCGCTGGAGCGGCTGAGCGTGGTTGTCGCAGGCGAGGAGGTGTTCGCCCTGCAGGAGGGGCGGCTCGGCCCGGTTACCTGGCAGGGCGACCAGTTCACCTTTGATGACCTGCGGCTGACCACGGACACGGCCATCCTGCGGCTCAGGGGGCAGCTGCGCACCGCGGCCGACTACCCGCTGCAGCTCGCCTTTGACGGCACCTTCACGCCCGAGGGATTCACTGCCTTTGCCGGCAGCGGCCGGGTGCAGGGGCCGCTGGCCACCCTGGATTGCGAGCTGACCACCACCGCGCCGTTTGTCGCCCGTCTGCAGGGCAGGCTGCGCGACCTGCTCACCCATGCCGCCTGGGAGGCGAGCGTGACCAGTGAGCGGGTGGCGCTGGCGGCGATCGACCCGACCTGGCCCGGCCAGGTGTTCACCGACCTGCGCCTTGCCGCCAGCGGCAGCTTCAGCGACTACCGCGCCGAGCTGCAGGGGCGGGTGGCGACCCAGGGGATCGAGCGGCCCGTGGACCTGAGCCTGCAGCTCACGGGCGACCTCGCCGGTCTCGAGCTGGCCCCCCTTCGTCTCAGCCAGGATCGGGCCGTGCTGGCCCTCACCGGCCGGCTCGACTGGACGCCGGTGCTCGCCTGGCAGGCCGAGCTTGCGGCCAGCCATTTCGACCCGTCCGTGCTCGTTACCGACTGGCCGGGCGATCTCCAACTCCGCCTGCGCACCGGCGGGCGCCTGCACGAACGGCTCGAGGCGGACCTGCACCTGGACGAAGTGCAGGGTCGGCTGCGTTCCCTGCCGGTCACCGGTGCGGGCGAGGCCCGGCTGCAGGGCAGCGCTTTCCGGGTCGAGCGGTTCAGCCTGGCCAGCGGCGCCTCCACCCTGCGGGTGAGCGGCGGCGCGGATGAGCGGGTGGATTTCGACCTGCAGCTCGACTCGGCCAACCTGGCGGAACTCTGGCCGGGGGCGGGCGGCGGTCTGCAGGTCCAGGCCAAGGTGGGCGGCACCAGCGAGTCGCCGGAGCTCGACCTGGCCCTCACCGGCACAGCCCTTGCCCTGGACGAGTACCGGGTGGAGACGCTCACCCTGGCCGCGCGCGGCCACCTGGTTTCCGGTGGTGCGCTCCAGGCCGACCTGCAGACCGAACAGCTTCGCCTGGGGGGCCTGGTACTCGACACCGGCCAGGCGCAGTTGCGCGGCTCGATGGACAGCCACAGCCTGACCCTGTTCGCAGGGGGGGCGGCCGGCACGGCCGGCCTCACCCTCCAGGGCGGGGTCAGCCAGGGGCAGTGGCGAGGCCGGGTGGAGCAGGCGCAGTACAGCGGCGCCGGCTACGGCGCCTGGCAGCAGGGGCCGCCAGCCGCACTCACGGTCGCCGCGGACCGGGCCGAGTTGCAGCCCTTCTGCCTGGCCGGGACCTCGGGTCGGGTCTGTGTCCAGGGGGACTGGGCCGCCAGTGACGGCGGCTGGCAACTGCAGGCAAGCACGACCGATGTCCGTCTCGCCGCCCTGGCCGGTCAGCCGGACAGTGACGGGGCCCTGCAGGGGCGGTTGACCACCACCCTCGATCTCGCCGGCAGCGGTTCGCAACTCACACGAGGTACCCTGGACGCCCGGGTTGCCGACATGAGCCTGGCGCTCGATCTGGGCGACGGCGGCACGCAGCAGGTGCAGTGGCGCTCCCAGGTGCTGCGGGCCGATTACGCGGGCGAGCGGCTGCAGGCCGTGCTCGACAGCGCACTCAAGGACGGCAGCACGGTGCATCTCGACCTGGCCATGGACCGGGTCCGCCTGCCCGGGGACGACCTGTTGACCCGCCCCTTGAGCGGCGCGCTGCAGGTCGAATTGCGCGACCTCGCCCCGCTGACCGCGCTGGCCGGCCAGGCGGCGCTGTTCAGCGGCCGGCTGCAGGGCGATGTGACCGTCGCGGGCACCCTCAAGGCCCCGGAGGTGAGCGGCACCATCGACCTGGAAGACGGTCAGGCGGAAATTCCCCAGCTCGGTATCACCCTGGCGCCACTGCAGGTGGCAGTGCGCGGCGACGCCGGCCAGCTGGCCGTGCAGGCGCAGGCCCATTCCGGCGGGGGCGAGTTGCTGGCGGAGACGGTTCTCCACCTGGACGAGTCCGGGGTTCGCGCCGACGACATCACCGTCCGCGGCGAGGGATTCCAGGCGGCGGCCCTGCCCGGGCTGGAACTCACTGTCTCCCCGGACCTGCGTCTCACCACCGCCGAGGGGAGCCGAAAGCTGCAGGGCACGGTGCGCATCCCCCGGGCGCGCATCACCTCGGTGGATTTCGCCTCGAGCGTCTCCCCCTCGGACGACATGGTGGTCATCGACGACCCGGACCACGCCGCTGCGGACGAGCCCGGCTGGCCCCTGTCCACCACTGTCCGACTGGTGACCGGCGAGGACGTGCGCATCGACGCCTTCGGCCTGCGCGGGCGGATAACGGGGGACCTGGAACTCACCAGCCGGGCGGATCGGCCCCTGACCGGCAGGGGCACCCTGAGTGTGGTCGAGAGTTCGTTCACCCTCTACGGCCGGCGCCTGCAGATCGATGTTGCCCGCCTGCTGTTCACCGGCTCCACCCTGACCAACCCGGGCATCGAGCTGCGCAGCGAGAAGCGCGAGGGCAACGCCACCGTCGGCCTGGTGGCCGGCGGTTTCCTGCAGAGCCCGGAACTCAGCTTCTACTCCCACCCCTACCTGGAGCAGTCGGTCATCCTCACCCGGCTGCTGGAAAACACCTCGGTGGGCGGCGAGACCCGCGGGGACACCGGGCTCATCGGCGATGTGGCCTCCAGGGCCGGTCTGGGCGGGCTGGTCCCCTACCTGCAGGGCGTCAAGGAGCTGACCATGATCGATGACATCAGCCTGGAAACGGGCGACGGCTACGACGACCTGTCGCTCGTGTTCGGCAGCTGGCTGACCCCCAAATTCTACGTGAGCTACGGTAAGAACATGCTCGAGGAGTCCGGCTCCTTCAACACCCGCTACCTGCTCGGCAAGGGGTTCTCGATCCGCACTGAGACCGGACCGTCGCAGAGCGGCGGCGATATCCGCTGGGAATTCGAGCACTGAAGAGCCCGCCGCCACGGTCTTTGCGCAGGGGACAACGGTGTTGACAAGCCGGTTCTTTCGCGGCAAGGTGCGCCCTGTTGCCGCCGGCCGCCGGGTTGCCGCGCGGCTGGGCGCCAGGCGGCAAAGGGGAGCGCGTGAACAGAAAAAAGTGGTACCTCGTCTCGGCTGTTCTCGTTGCCGCGGGAATGCTGCTTTTCGTTCTGCCTGCCCTGCTCGGGCTGCGGCCGGTGGCGGCGCTGCTGCTCGAACGGCTGGACCGCCGCCTGCCCGGAACCCTGCAGGTCGAGGGGTGTTCGCTGGGCTGGCAGCAACCGCTCAGCTGCCGCGGCCTGCGCTGGGACAGCCCGCAGCTCGGGCTGCGGGCCGAGGCCGCCGAGGTGCGGGGCGACAAGGGGTTGCTCGCCCTGCTGCTCGCCCCCCGCTACCTCGGCGAACTGACCGTGGTCCGGCCGGTGCTCACCCTGCTCGCCGCCCGGACGCCCGCGGCCGCAGACGAGGCTGAAGCTGCCCCGGCCCCGCCCGTCCCGGCGGCGGAGCCGACCGTCGCCTCGCCGTTGCCCTGGTGGGAGCGGCTGGCCGTGCGGGTGCACGGTGCGGACGGTCTCGTCACCCTGGACCAGGGCACGTCCGGTCCGCAGGCGCTGGCCCGCGAGGTCCGCTTCTCGGGCAGCCTGGCCCGGGGCACGGTGGACTATGCCCTGTCCTTCCGCTCCGGTGCGCAGGACGGCCGCCTGCAGGCCGAGGGGTTCATCAACCTGCCCACCCTGAGCCAGTCCTTTCTCGACGCGCTCATCTCCCGCACCGACCTCTCGGTCCAGGGACTGGACCTCGCCCCCTTTCTCGACCTCGCCGCGGCCCGCGGTTCCTGGCCCACCGGCAGCGGCACGCTCGACGCCACCCTGCACGTGACCACCGCCGGTTTCGAGGAAATGAAACTCGCAGGCGATGCGACCCTGCGTGCCCTGCGCCTCGAGGGCGGTCGGCTCGGCGCGGACCGGCCGGCCCTGGACCGGCTGTCGGCCAGGTTCCATGGCAGTCGCAGCCGCCGGAACGGGTGGCGGTTCGAGCAGCTGCGCCTCGACTCCGAGCCGGTCCAAGTCCAGGGCCAGGGCCAGCTGGACAGCCGCAGTGTCGGCCTGACCGCCTCCGGAACCGTGCAACTGCCGCTGGTCGCGGCCCAATTGCCGCACCTGCTCGCCCTGCACCGGGACACGGTGGTCCGCGAGGGCGTGCTCGATTTCTCCGTCAAGGTCTCCGGCCGGCCGGAGGACCTGCAGGCCCGGGCCGAGTGGCGGGCAGGCCGCCTCCGGGCGGTGCACCGGGGCCAACACTACAGCTGGGATGCGCCCCTGACCCTGTCGGCCGAGATCAGCCACCAGAAGGGGCAAACCAGGGCCCGGGGCATCCGTCTGCACACCCCGTTCCTGCAGGGCGCGGGCCGGGGCGGGGTCGAGGATTTCACCTTCGAGGCCACCGCCGACCTGGAGCAGATGTCGCGGGAGCTGGAAAAACTGTTCGTGCTGCCCTATGGCGGCCGGGGCCAGCTGCAGGTGCACGGGGGCTCCCGCCGGGAGCAGGACGGCACCTTCCGGCTGGCGAGCCGGCTTGACGTCGGCGGGCTGGCGGTGTTCAAGGCCGGCCGGGAGGTGATGCCCGAATATGATTTTTTCCTGGAAAGCGAAATCGCCACCGCCCCCTCCTTCCTCCGGGACGGCCGCCTCGCCGGCCTGCAGGCGCGGACCATTTTCTGGCCGGGGCAGCTGCGCCTGGCCCTCGCAGACATGGACAAGGGCGCGGACGGACGCACCACGGCCACGCTCACCGCCGACGGCACCCTGGACCTGGAACGGGCGGGTCGGCTGCTGCAGGGCGGCGACCAGGCCGAATACGCCCCGCTGCGCGGCGATCTCGCCTTCACGGGCAAGGGGCAGGTCAACGGCCAGCGGCTGGTGGTGGAGGCCTTGAGCGGCCAGGTGGACCACCTGGCGGTGCAGGCCGGCACGGTCGCCTTCCAGCAGCCGGAGTTGGCCTTCACCCTGGAGGAGCGCGGGCCGGCCGGCCGGGAGGCGGTCACCGTGCGCCAGCTGGTGGTCGCCGCCAACTGGCGTGAACTGGCGGAAAAGGACCGGGCCGTGGCCATCGTCGACCCGGGCCGCCGCCTGCTCGACCTGCGCCACCTGGTCCTGCGCAGCGGCGGGCTGACCGCCCGGGGCGGCCTGCATGTGGGCGACTGGCGCAAGCCGTCCCTTGACCTGGCCGCGGAACTCGATCTCACCGGCGAGGCCGGGCCGCTCGTCGCCCTGGGCCGGGGGGCGGGACTGTTCGCCGCCGACCTGCAGGCCCGCGGGCAGGTGCGGGCCGGGGTCACCGTTGCCGCCGAGCCGAACCGGCCGCAGCAGACCGAGGTGGACGTCCAGCTGGACAACTTCGAATTGCTGCGGGCCGGGCAACGGGTGTTCCGCGACCGGCAGCTGCGCTGCGAGCTGCACAGTGAAGGGCGGTTCGGCATGGACCAGGCGGTGCGCGTTCCCGTCTTCCGGCTGCGCGCCACTCCCCTGCAGGCGGAGGGCGCGGGCCGGGTGAGCGGCAACGGGGCGGGAGTGCTGGAACTGAGCGGCCGCCTGACACCCGATCTGGCCCGCCTGAGCGACCCGCTCAGCGCGGCCATCGGCCAGCAGCTGCGTTTAAGCGGCAAACGTCCGGCCGAGTTCCGCCTGACCTGGCCGCTGCAGCGACCGCTGCGTCTCGACCGGGCCGCGCTGCACACCACCCTGCATGCGGAGACGCTGCAGTTCCGCTCCATCGGCCTGCGCCGCCTCGACCTGCCGGTGGACGTCAGCAAGGGCAGCCTGCGAACGCGCATTGCCGGCGACCTCTACGCCGGCCGCATGGACCTGCAGCCGCACTGGCAGTTTGCCGCCACCCCGCCGCAGCTCACCATCGTGCCCAGCGCGCGCCTCCTGGACGGCGTGGACGTGCAATCCCCCCTGGCCAGCGGCCTGCTCCAGCACATCCACCCGCTGTTTGGCCCGCTGACCAGGGTGGAAGGCTCGGTCGACCTGCGCCTCGATGCCTTCCGCTGGCCGCTGCAGCATGGACCGGCGGGTCGCCCGAGCTTTCAGGCCACCTTCGGCCTCGACGAACTGCGGGTGTATCCGGCCGGGGAAACCGTTGCGGTGCTGCGGCTCGCCGGCCTGGACCGGCACCCGCTCGAACTCCTCAGCCGCGAACTCGCCTGCGAGGGCCGCGACGGCCGCATCAACTGCACGCCGGTACGGCTGCGCAGCGGTGGGGCGGAGTTGCGCTTGCACGGGGAGAGCGGCATGGACGGATCACTTGATTTCCGTCTGACCATGCCGGCGAGCGAACAGCTGGTAGGCGGGCAGGGGGCGGCCCTGCTGCGCGCCGTCCGCGTCGAGGCGCCGTTCGTCGGCACACTCACGGCCCCGCGGTTCGATCGCCAGGCCTTTCAGAAGGCGGTGACCGCACAGTTGCGGCGGGCCGCAACACTACCGCCGGGCCCGAAGCAGAGCGGCGGGGCGGCGCCGGACTAGGCCGCGGGCACGGTCCGCTGAGCGGCCGCCGTCTGCGCGGGTTTCAGAGAACACAAACAGCAAGCCAGCGCGCTTGTCCCGGATCCGACTGCAAGCGAGCAGTCACCAACGACAGGGAGGTGTACCATGAGCAAAAAAATCATCATCATCGGTGCGGTTGCGGCCGGCCCCAAGGCCGCCTGCCGGCTGAAACGGCTGCGGCCCGACTGGGAGGTCACCATGGTCGACCAGGACAGCCTCATTTCCTACGGCGGCTGCGGCATCCCCTACTACGTGAGCGGCGATGTCAGCGACGAGAGCGAACTCCGCGCCACCAGCTTCCACGTGGTCCGCGACGTGCCGTTTTTCGAGCACTCCAAGGGCGTCCGCGTGCGCACCCGCACCCGGGCCCTGGCCATCGACCGCACGGCCAAAACGGTGCGGGTCGAGCACCTGGACAGCGGCGTGCAGGAGGATCTGCCCTACGACCAGCTGATGCTCGCCACCGGCGCCCGGCCGTTCGAACTGCCCATTCCCGGTGCGGACCTGGACGGGGTGTTCACCATCTCCGACCTGCACAAGGCCATCGAGATCAAGAAGCGGATCGCCCAGGGCAAGGTCAGCCGGGCGGTGGTGATCGGCGGCGGCGCCATCGGCATCGAAATGGCCGAGGCCTTCACCGATCTCTGGGGGGTGGAGACGACCCTGCTGGAACTGCAGCCGCAGCTGCTGCCGCGACTGGTGGACCGCCATTTCGCCACCATGCTCAAGCAGCACCTGAAGGACAAAGGGGTGGCCGTGTACACCGGCGAGTCCGCCGAGGTGCTCATCGAAGGCGATCCGGGCCAGGTCGGCTCGGTGCGCACCGGCAAGCGGACGCTGGCGGCCGACCTGGTGGTCATGGCCGTGGGCGTGCGGCCGCGCAGCGACCTGGCGCGCGCGGCCGGGCTCGATGTGGCCCCGTTCGGCGGCATCAAGGTCAACCAGCGGCTGCAGACCTCGGATGCGAACATTTACGCCGCCGGCGACTGCATCGCCGTCACCCACCTGCTCACCGGCAAGGACACCTACACGCCGCTCGGCTCCCTGGCCAACCGCGAGGGGCGGATCGTGGCCGACAACATGGCCGGCCAGCCCGCTCTGTTCCACGGGGTGCTGGGTTCGTTCATCATGAAGGCCTTCGAGCGGTGCATCGCCTCCACCGGCCTCACCCTGGAGGCGGCCCGGGCCGAGGGATTCGACGCTGACTGCGCCCTGACCGCACCGGCAGACCGGGCCCATTTCTTCCCGGACCAGGCGGTGGTCATCCTCCAACTCGTCTTCGATCGCCGTTCCCGGCGGGTGCTCGGCCTGCAGGCCTTCGGCATGATGAACGACTCGATCTCCGCCCGGGTGGACGCGGCCGCCGCGCTCATCGCCAAAGGGGGCACGGTCGAGGACTTCGGCCTGCTGGAAATGGCCTATGCGCCGCCGTTCTCCTCGGCCATCGATTCCATCAACGCCGCTGCCTACGTGGCGGAGAATCTCTGCGACAACCGGTTGCGTCAGGTGGAACTGGCCCGGTTTCTCCAGTGGATGGAGGACATGGACAGCGAACCCGACTGGGCGGTGCTCGACCTGCGTCACCCGGTGGAGGCCGCGCCCTACGTGGACAAGTTCGGCGCCGAGCGCTGGACCGCGCTGGAATACGGCCAGGTGCGGGCGCGCCACGGCGAGCTGTCGCCGGACAAGACCTATATCCTCATGTGCAACGCCGGGCCGCGTTCCTACGAGGTACAGGTGTTTCTCGACCACCTCGGTACGGTGGACACCCTGGTGCTGTGCGGCGGCATGAACGTGATCAGCCGACTGGGGGTGGACTGGGACATCAGATAGGGCAGCGGCAAGGCGCACCTCCGGGGCTGGTCAGAGGCAGCCCCGAAGGTGCGGACCTGCTCGCGGCAGGTCGGTCGGGAATGGGGGTGCGGCGGACGGGTGATCGGTCCGGTTGCGATCCGACGTGGGGCAGGCGCAGCTGTCGGTCAGGCGGAAAGGCTCGTCAGAAAGGCGGGCAAGCGGTCGAAGTAGCGGCCGACGTCCTCCGGCCGGTGGGCGTCGGAACCGGCACTGAGCGGGATGCCCCGCTCCAGGGCCAGGGTGATGATCCACGGCGCCGGGAAAGGCGTGCCGCGGAAGTCGAAGCCCGAGGTGTTGATTTCCAGGGCCACACCCCGTTCCTGCACGGCGTCGAGCAGGTCGACGATCTGCTGCCGATGACTGTCGTTGAAGCGGAGTTCCGGGTAATGCCGCAGGGCCGCGTCCAGGTGGCAGAGCACGTCGCAGTCGATTTCGCGGACCGCGGCGATGAGGGCGTCGAAATAGCGGCTGAGCACCCGGTCCACGCCGATGGCGGCAAAGGTGTCCAGGCTCTCCTGCCTCCGGCTGAGCAGGTTGAGATGGCTGCCGCCGTGGGCATGGAAGTGGCAGCTGAGGCCGACCCGGTCCCACGAATAGCGGGCCAGACGGGCGCGAACCGCAGCGGGATCCGCCGGATTGTAGCCCGTCTCCACCCCCAGCCGGACCTCGATCACGCCGCGAAAACGCTCGCGCAGGCGCAGGCCCTCGGCGAAGTAGTCGTCGAAGTCCTCCTGTTCGAGCCAGCTCTTCGGCTGGTAGTTGATCCCGGTTTCCAGGTGTTCGAGAAAGGTGATCGCCCGCAGGCCGCGGGCCACCGCCTGCTCCACGTACTCCACCATCTCGCCGACCGCATGGCCGCAGCGGCGGGTATGCACGTGGCCGTCAATGGTGGTGTCGATCAGGGGCTGCATGCGGGAAGGGCGGCGGAACAGGAGCCTGGTGTCGGCGAGGGATGGAGCAGCGGGCGGTTCAGGCGTTGCCGCGGGGAAAGAAATGGAGCACACCGTCGATGTCCGAGGTGTCGCAGACATCCCCAAGTTCCATGTCGATGTCGATGAACCCCTTGACCCCGTCCAGTTCCACCGAAAAGGTCGGTCCGTCCGGCAGGTGGTAGATCAGGGTGTCGACTTTGCTCAGGTCAATGGGACTGGTGAAAATTCGTTTCATGGGCATGTGCCGGATGGAGAAGAAGAATGGCGCTGTTGTAGCAGGTTCGCGCTGGAAAAAACAGCAAATAAGGAGTGAACTCCAAAAAATCCGGGTACGCTGATCGCTCCTGCGGACCACACCGCGACCGGATCTGCGGTCGCCTGAACCTGTTGAAAATCCGTGGCGAACATTGCCCCGGATAGGGTTTGACAGGGGAAGCGCACATGGTACAATATCCATCTTTTCCCTGCCGGGCCGAACGGCCCTGTCCCTGACCAATCCGCACCCAGCAAGAGGCGCCTCATGACCGTTGAGAAAGATAGTGATACTGATTTTGAATTTGTCAACACGACGGACAAAAACCCGTCCAATATCCTGCCGGAAAAACTGACCCTGGATTCGCCCCTGCAGTTCGAATGCCATCCCGGGGTCAGCTGTTTCACCGCCTGCTGCCACAACATCAAGATCATCCTCACCCCCTACGACATCCTCGTCCTCCGCCGGCGGCTCGACATGCCGGCCCACGAGTTCATCACCCTGTACACCGAGCCCACCTACCTGGAAAAAACCGACATGCCCGGGGTGCAGATCAAGCTGACCGGCGAGAACAACGGTTGTCCGTTTGTCACCCCGGAAGGGTGCACGGTGTACACGGACCGGCCCTCGGCCTGCCGTTACTACCCGGTGGGCATGGCGGATTTTCACGAAGGGGGAACGGATGACGCCGCCGAGGAGAAGTTCTTCTTTCTCGTCAAGGAACCGCACTGCAAGGGCCACGAGGAGCCGAAACGCTGGACCATCCGTGACTGGCGGGCCGACCAGGGGGTCGATGTGCGCGACGAGATGAACAAGGAATGGCTGCGCCTGATCATGCGCCGGAAATCCTTCGGCCTGCAGGCGACCCTGAGCGATGCGGCCAAGCGCATGTTCTTCATGGCCTCCACCGATCTGGACACCTTCCGCAAGTTCGTGTTCGAAAGTTCCTTCCTCGACACCTACGAGGTGGATGCGGACACGGTGGCGAAAATCAGGGAGGACGATGTCGAACTGATGCTCTTCTCTTTCCGCTACCTGGCCAACACCCTGTTCGGCGCGGCCGGCATGGCCATCAGGCCGGAAAAGATCAAGAACAAGATCAGCGAGATCAAGAACCGCCAGGATGATGTCCTGCGCCAGGCGGAAAAGGAGTACGAGGAACTGAAGGCCGAGCGCGAGCGGATGAAGCAGCAGAAGTAGACCTGTGACTGGTCGGCTGGCCGACCGGTCACAGGCTGTTTGCACAGGCGGCCGCGCGCGATGGGGTTCTCGCGTGCGGCCGCCTTTTTTTGTTGTTCGTTCGGTCCGGCCGGGACAGTCAGGCAAAAGGGTGCCCCGCAGGTGGTGCGGGAGGGGCGGAGGAGCACGAAAAAAGCCCTGCCGGCGAACCGGCAGGGCTTGTGTGCTTCAGAACAAGCGGATGCTTATTCGACGTCCAGGGCCTTGGCCCAGCCCTTGAGCAGTTTCCAGGCCTTGTCCACATCCTGCTGGGACTGTGCCATCAACTCGTCCGCCATGGTCGGATTGGACAGCTTGAGCATCCGGTAGCGGTTCTCGTTGAGGGCATACTCGGCGAACGGGATGGTCGGTTCCTTGGAATCGATGATCATCGGGTTCTTGCCCTCGGCCTCGAGTGCCGGGTTGTAGCGGAACAGCGACCAGTGACCGCACTCCACCGCCTTCTTCTGCTGCTCCAGACCCATGGCCATGTTGATGCCGTGGTTGATGCAGTGGGCGTAGGCGATGATCAGGGACGGACCGTCATAGGCCTCGGCCTCCTGGATGGCCTTGATGGCCTGCTGCGGGTTGGCGCCGATGGAGATGCGGGCCACGTAGACCGTTCCCAAGGTGGAGAAGATCAACCCCATGTTCTTCTTGGGCGCGTTCTTGCCGCCGGCAGCGAACTGGGCCACGGCCGCACGCGGGGTGGACTTGGACATCTGCCCGCCGGTGTTGGAGTACACCTCGGTGTCGAGCACCAGGATGTTGACGTTCTTGCCGGAGGCAAGCACGTGGTCCACACCGCCGTAGCCGATGTCATAGGCCCAGCCGTCGCCGCCGATGATCCACACGGACTTCTTCACCAGGTAGTCGGCCACGTGATAGAGCCGCTTGGCGACCTTGTCACTTTTGCCCTCGAGGGCGGCCTTCAGTTCGGCCACGCGACCGCGCTGCGCCTCGATCTCGGCCTGGTCCTTCTGTGCTGCGCTGACCAGGGCATCGGCCAGGTCCTTTTTGATCAAGCCATCCTTGACGGCCTGCTCGAGCAGTTCGATTGCCTGGCTGGCCAGTTTGTCCACCGCCTGGCGCATACCCAGACCGTGCTCGGCGTTGTCCTCGAACAGCGAGTTGGACCAGGCCGGGCCACGGCCGTCGGCCCGCTTGCAGTACGGGGTGGTGGGCAGGTTGCCGGAGTAGATGGACGAGCAGCCGGTGGCGTTGGAGGCCAGCATGCGGTCGCCGATCATCTGGGTGACCAGCTTGATGTACGGGGTCTCGCCGCAGCCGGCGCAGGCGCCGGAGAACTCGAACAGGGGCCGCTTGAACTGGCTGCCCTTGATGGTGCCGACGTTGATCAGGCTGTCATCAACCTCGGGCAGGGCCAGGAAGGTCTTCCAGTTCTTCGAGGTTTCCTCTTTGAGTTCGTCGGAGTTCATGGCCATGGCCAGGGCACGGACTTCGGTCTTCTTGCCGTCCGCATCCTTCTTGCGGCCAGGGCAGACGGTCACACACAGGGTACAGCCGCAGCAGTCGGCGGTGGACACCTGGATGGTGAACTGCATGTCCTTGAATTCCTTGCCCACCGCGTCAGCGGTCTTGAAGGAGGCATCGGCGCCGGCGGCCTTGAGGGCCTCGGGGGTGGCGACCTTCATGCGGATGCAGCCGTGCGGGCAGACCAACGAGCAGCGACCGCACTGGATACAGGCTTCCGGGTCCCACTGGGAAACCTGCACGGCGATGTTGCGCTTCTCCCACTGGGTGGTGGCGGTGGGCCAGCGTCCGTCGTTCGGGAACTGGGACACCGGGATATCCTCGCCGTGGCCTTCCATCATCTTGGCGGTGACGGTCTTGACAAAGTCCGGAGCCTCGGCCGGTACGGTGGGCGGCATTTCGTGGCCGGTCACCTTTTTCGGCACCTTGACCTCGACGATGTTCTCGATGGCGCCGTCCACCGCGCTGTAGTTCATGTTGACGACCTTGTCGCCCTTGATGCCGTAGGTCTTCTTGATGGCGTTCTTGATCGACTTGATTGCCTCGTCCTTGCTGATGATGCCGGAGATGGCGAAAAAGGCGGTCTGCATGATCATGTTGATGCGGGCGCCCAGGCCAAGGGCCAGGCCGAGTTTGACCGCGTCGATGATGTAGAACTTGACCTTCTTCTCGATCAGCTGCTTCTGCACCAGGGAGGGCAGGTGGTCCCAGATCTCGTCCTTGGTGAAGGTGGTGGTCAGCAGGAAGGTGCCGCCCGGCTCGAGGTTGGCGAGCATGTCGTAGGTGTTGAGGAAGGCTGGGTTGTGACAGGCGATGAAGTTGGCCTTGTTGATCAGGTAGGGCGCGGTGATCTGGTTCTTGCCGAAGCGCAGGTGCGAAACGGTCATGGAACCGGATTTCTTCGAGTCGTAGACGAAGTAGCCCTGGGCGGAGTTGTCCGTCTCGGTACCGATGATCTTGATGGTGTTCTTGTTGGCGCCGACCGTTCCGTCGGAACCCAGACCATAGAACAGGGCGCGGAACACGTCCTTGCCCTCGATGTTGAAGGACTTGTCGTAGCTCAGGCTGGTGAAGGCGAGGTCATCGTTCGGGCCGACGCAGAATTTCTTCTTCGGTGCAAACGAGGCCATGTTATCGAACACGGCCTTGACCATGGCCGGGGTGAACTCGGCGGAACCCAGACCGTAACGGCCGTTGAGGATCATGGGGATCATCATGGTCGGGTTGGCCTCGGCAGCCTCGGTGACCGCGGCGCGGACGTCCAGGTACAGCGGGTCGCCGTTGGCACCAGGTTCCTTGGTGCGGTCGAGTACAGTGATGCGCTCGACGGTGGCCGGCAGGGCGTTGACCATGGCAGCGGCGTCGAACGGCCGGTACAGGCGGACAATCACCAGGCCGACCTTCCGGTCGTCGGCGATGAGGTGCTCGACGGTGGAAGCGACGGTCAGGGCGCCGGAACCCATGACGACGACGACGTCGGTGGCGTCCGGGGCGCCGATGTAGTCAAACAGGTGGTACTGCCGGCCGGTGAGGGCGGCGAACTTGTCCATGTTGGCCTGGACGATGGCCGGCACGGCCTCGTAGAACTTGTTCACGGTCTCGCGGCCGGTGAAGTACACGTCCGGATTCTGGGCGGTACCGCCGATGGTCGGACGGTCCGGGGTCAGGGCGCGCTCGCGGTGGGCGATGATCAGGTCCTCGTCGATCATGGCGCGCATGTCGTCCATGGTCAGCTGCTCGATCTTCATGACCTCGTGGGAGGTGCGGAAGCCGTCGAAGAAGTGGACGAAAGGAATGCGGGACTGCAGGGTGGACTGGGTGGCGATCAGGGCCATGTCCTGAGCTTCCTGGACATCCTGGGAGGCGAGCAGGCCCCAGCCGGTCTGGCGGACGGCCATGACGTCGCCGTGGTCGCCGAAGATGGACAGACCCTGACAGGCGATGGCGCGGGCGGTGACGTGGAAGACCGTGGGCAGCAGTTCGCCGGCGATCTTGTACATGTTGGGGATGAGCAGCAAGAGACCCTGGGAGGCGGTGAAGGTGGTGCACAGCGCACCAGCGCCCAGCGAACCGTGAATGGAGCCGGCCACGCCAGCCTCGGACTGCATCTGGGAGATGACCGGGATGGAACCCCAGATGTTCTCCTGCTTGGCGTTGGCCTTGGCGTCGGCTTCGGCCGCCATCGGCGAGGACGGCGTGATGGGATAGATGGTTATGACTTCACTTGTGGCATATGCGACGTGCGTACATGCCTGGTTTCCGTCAATGGTGACCATTTTTCGCGACATAGATCATTCTCCTTACACGGTGGTTGGTGTTTTCCGGCAACGGTGCTGCTGCCAGAAACGGTTACAGAAGGGCGCTATACGCAAGGCTCCAAGGAGCCTCAAAAACCAGGGCAGGTCCGGTCAATCTCCTTTCGCGCCGATGGCACGGTAGCTGTTGCGTACCCCGGGGATGCACCCCGGCCCCCGGCGGCGGAGCGGCCTGTGGAACAGCCGGTCTCGGGTTTTGGGCCCGGTCGTGAAAAGGCGATCGGGGGGCAACTGATTGAAGTGCGGCAGAACCAGCGGTTCCGCCGGTCGCGGCAATGAATTTGGATTCAGTAAAATACCGCGGCACGATAAACCAAAAACCAGCATTGTGCAATCTTAAATCGTTCACAAAAACCCATACATTGGCGTCAGTCCGGGGTGTGGCGCGCAATCCCCCGGAAGGCCGCCGGCCGGGTCCGGATGGTGGGGTCCGGCGCCAACTCAGTCGTCGTCTTCCACCAGAAAGTCGCGGATTTTTTCATAGAGCGATTCCGGTATTTCATCGGTGAACATGAACCGCTCCGCCTCTTCACCGGTGATGGTCGCCTTGACCTCGGCGGGCAGGGACCGCAGAACGGCCACCCGGGCCGGATCGGGCTTTCTTGCTTCACTGGACATGGCGCTGCTCTCCTTGTGAGTGCTCAAGGGGGAACCAGGCTGGTGCGAACGCGACCGGCGTGGCGACCCCGGGATAAGGTCGGCCAGTATAGACCGGGCCGGTGCTGAGGACAAGGGCAGCAGCGGATGGCCGCCATCTTTTGCCCCGCCGTCCGGGAGGCGGCCGCGGGGGGAGAAAAAACCGTTCCCTTCAATGGGGTATTTTGCTATGGTCACCCATTTCCCGGTCCGGGCCGGAGGCATCGCGGCCGCCGCCGTGCAGGCCGACCGGGAGCCGGAGTGCCCGGCGAACGGTCGACAGGCGCCGAACTGACCATCCCGGAGCGGAGATGAGAGCCAAACTGCAATTCCTGCTTCCCGGCGAACGGGCCCGGATGATGCTCATCGCCGCCTGCATCGGGCTGATGACCGGCTGCGCCATCATCGTCTTCCGGGAAACCGTGGACCTGGTCCACGAACTCCTCTTCGTCCGCGGCCACGAACTGCTCCAGATCGGCGAGGGCGGCTGGCGCCGCCTGCTCCTGCCGCTGCTGCCGATCACCGGCGCCCTGCTGCTCATCCCCCTGTCGCTCGCCTTCCCCGGTGAGGTCAACGGCTACGGCCTGCCCGGCTTTCTTCGCCGGGTCAACCTGGAGAACGGCATCATCCGGGCGCGGACCCTGTTCATCAAGACCATCGCCACGGCGCTGACCATCGGCTCGGGCAACTCGGCCGGGGTCGAGGGCCCCATCGCCCAGATCGGCGGTGCCCTGGGCTCGCAGATGGGCCAGCGCTTCCGGGTTTCGGGCCGGCGGATGAAGGTGTATATCGCCGCCGGCTGCGCCGGGGGGATCGCCGGCATCTTCAACGCGCCCCTGGCCGGGATGTTCTTCGCCTCGGAGATCGTCCTCCTGGGCAGCTACGAGATCTCCTCCTTTTCCGCCCTGGTCATCGCCTCGGCCCTGTCGACCGTGGTCTCCCGGGCCTGGTACGGCGAGGTGCCGGCCTTTCCCATTCCGGACTACACCATTGTCAACGCCTTTGTCGAACTGCCGCTGTACACCCTGATGGCGGTGCTGGTCGGGGTGGCGGCGGCGCTCTACATCCGCATGTTCTACTCGGTGCGCGACTGGTTCCAGGGGTTGCGGCTGCATGCTCAGGCCAAGCCGGTACTCGGCGCGCTCATGGTCGGCGGCATCGCCATTTTTTTTCCGCAGGTGATGGGCGGCGGCTACGACTACATCGCCAAATCGCTGGCCGGCGACACCCTGGTGTGGCGGATGCTCGCCCTGGTGTTCCTCAAGTCGCTGGCCACCGCCGTCACCCTGGGGTCGGGCAACGCCGGCGGCGCCTTTGCGCCCTCGCTGTTCATCGGCGCCGTGCTCGGCGGCGCCTTCGGCGGCATCGTCCACCAGTTCCTGCCCGAATCCACGGCCACCCCCGGGGCCTACGCCACGGTGGGCATCGGC
This sequence comes from uncultured Desulfobulbus sp., assembly GCA_964567725.1. GTDB lineage: Bacteria > Desulfobacterota > Desulfobulbia > Desulfobulbales > Desulfobulbaceae > Desulfobulbus. The sequence continues at coordinate 45,819 of CAZMNU010000005.1, forward strand.
GCCTTCCTGGCCGCGTCCACCCATGCGCCGCTCACCGCCATCTTCCTCCTGTTCGAGATGACCGGCAACTACATGATCATCATCCCGGTGATGATCACCGCCGTGCTCGGCACGGTGACCGCCTCCTGGCTGTACAGCGACTCGCTCGACACGGTCGACTTCACCCGCGAGGGCATCGACATTCACGAGGGGCGGGAGGTGGCCATCATGAAATCGGTCCGGGTGGGCAAGGCGATCACCGAGGATGTGGATTTCATCAGCGAGAACGCCAACATCAACCAGTTGCTGGACCTCTTCCGCATCGCCCGCAGCAGCTTCTACTTCCCGGTGGTCAATCACAAGGGGCTGATGGTCGGGGTGGTGTCCATGCAGGACATCAAGACCATCCTGCACAGCGAGGAGGAGCGGGTCTGTCACCTGGTGGGCGCCATCTGCACCCGTGACGTGCTCATGCTCACCCCGGACACCAACCTCTACGAGGCGATGAACCTGTTCGATATCAAGGGGATCGACGAGATCCCGGTGGTCGAGAGCCTGGAGGAGCCCTGGGTGCTGGGCATGCTCAAGCGCCAGGACCTGATCGCCGCCTACAACCACGAGATGATCAAGCGCGGCATCGCCGAGCGGGCCGAGTCCATCCGCATGATCTGCTCGGCCGGCTGAGCGGCGGCCCGCGGTTGCCCAATCAGGGCCCGTGGTTATAGTTCATGCAGGCACGGCGGGCGTGCTATTCGCTGTTTTCGGCCGGGAGGTCTTCGTGCACGTCACCCTCGTTTCCTTCGGCTTCAAGCACGGTCCCGAGCCGGCGGAGTATGTTTTTGATGTGCGCTTCCTGCCCAACCCCTACTGGGTGGGGGATCTGCGGCCGTACACCGGCCGGGAGCGGCCAGTGGCCGACTATGTACTCGAAAGCCCGGCCGGTGTGCGTCTGCTCGAACTGCTCGAACCGCTGCTCGCCTTTCTCGCAGACCAATTCGCCGCGACCGGCCGGGAGGCAATGACCCTGGCCATCGGCTGCACCGGCGGTCGGCACCGGTCGGTGGCCCTGGTCGAACACCTGGGCGGAGTGCTGCACCGCCAGGGGTACGTGGTCGCACGAATCCACCGCGACATCGACAAGGAATAGGGCGGCTGTCTCCGCACCCGCGGGCACGGAGGCGCCGCCTCCAGAAAAACCCATGGAGGACACCATGAAAGAGACCCTGAAGAACATCCTCTACACCGGTATCGGCATCGCCTTTCTCACCAAGGAAAAGGTCGAGGAGTTGAAGGCGGACCTGATTGAAAAGGGGAAGATGAGCCAGGAGGAGGGGCGGCAGTTCGTCGACGACCTGCTGCGCCGTTCCGAGAAGGCGAGAGACCAGCTCGACCTGTGGATCAACAAGCGGGTGGAGGAGCGCATCGCCCAGTTCGACCTGGCCACCCGGGATGAACTGGCCGACCTGCGGCGCCAGGTCGAGGAACTGCAGGTGGCGCTCAACCGGGAAAGCGGCGAGTAGACCGGCCCGAGCCGCCGCATGTTCAGCATCCGCAAGCTGGGGGCGATCGGCCGCACCTACCGCCACCTCAACCGCTATCACCGCATCCTGCGGGTCCTGTTCAAGTACGGCTTCAATGACCTGGTCGACCGGCTGCACATCGACCAGTACCTGGAGTCGGGCCTGCAGATGATCAACCGCAAGCCGCGCGAGCAGATCGCCCGGCTGAGCCGGCCGGAGCGGCTGCGGCTGGTGTTCGAGGAACTGGGGCCGACCTTCATCAAGCTCGGCCAGCTGCTGTCCACCCGGCCCGACCTGATCCCGGCCGATTACCTCGACGAACTGGCCCGCCTGCAGGACGAGGTGCCGGCCTTCAGCCTGGCCGAGGTGCACGCCATCTTCCGCGAGGAGCTGGGCCGCTCGCCGGACGAGGTGTTCCACTATTTCGATGCCGAACCGCTCGCCGCGGCCTCCATCGGCCAGGTGCACCGGGCCCGCCTGGACAGCGGCGCCGAGGTGGTGGTCAAGGTGCAGCGGCCGGACATCGACACCGTCATTGCCGTTGACCTGGAGATCCTCGCCCACATCGCCGGCCTGATGGAGCAGTACCTGGAGGAGGTGCAGGGCCACCGGCCCACGGCCATCGTCCAGGAGTTCGCCCGCAGTCTCAGCCGGGAGATCGACTTTGCCGTCGAACTGGCCAACATCCAGCGCTTCGCCCGCCAGTTCGAGCGCAACCAGGCCATCCACGTGCCGCTCGTCTATCCGGAGTTGAGCACCCAGCGGGTGCTGGTTATGGAGTACGTGCTCGGCATCAAGGCCTCCATGACCACCCAGCTGCGCGAGCAGGGCTACGACCTGCCGCTCATCGCCGAGCGCGGCGCCACCCTGGTGATGGAGCAGATCTTCGTGCACGGGTTTTTCCATGCCGACCCGCACCCGGGCAACCTGTTCATCCTGCCGGACAACGTCGTCTGCTTCATCGACTTCGGCCAGATGGGACGGCTGTCGCGCAAGGACCGGGAGGATTTCACCGATCTCGTGCTCGACCTGGTGGCCGGCGACGAGCGGAACATTGTCGACGGGGTGCTCAAGGTGACCGTGCAACTCGGCGAGGTGGACCGCGAAGGGCTCGGTCGCGACCTCGGCAGCCTGATGGACCTGTACCTCTACCGGCCGCTGGACGAACTGGAGGCGGGCCGCATCCTCCAGGACCTGCTCGACCTGGTCACCCGCCACAAGCTCACCTTCAAGCCCGCCTTCTACCAGATGATGAAGGCCCTGAGCACGGTGGAGGGGGTCGGGCTGATGCTCGACCCCAAGCTCGAGCTGATCCGCCTGGCCCGGCCGTTCATGCGCCGCATCCGGCTGGAGCGGATGCGGCCGGGTCGGCTCGCCGAGGAGATCGCGCGCACCGGCTCGGGCTACCTGCAGCTGGTGCGCGAACTGCCCGAGGAACTGCGCTCCATCCTCCGCCAGCTGCGCGGCGGCCGCATGCGCATCGAGTTCGAGCACCACGGCCTGCAGGCCCTGGGCGCAGCCCTCGACCGGGTCTCCAACCGCATTGCCTTTGCCATCGTGCTGGCCGCGCTCATCGTCGGCAGCTCGCTGATCGTGCTCTCCGACATCCCGCCCCACTGGCACGACATCCCGGTGATCGGCCTGCTCGGCTTCCTCGTGGCCGGGATCATGGGGTTCTGGCTGCTCTTGTCCATCATCCGCCACGGCCGCATGTGACCGGCGGGCGGATCACCCTCCGCCGTTCTCCTCCACCCCTTTTTTTCCCTCCCCGCTCCGAACCTCTGCCATCTCGCTGTCGCTGCGCTTCGGCAGGGTGAGGCGGAAGCAGGCGCCCACCTCCGCCTCCGCCGCCTCGATGGTGCCGCCGTGCAGACCGATGATCTGCCGCACCAGGTGCAGGCCGAGACCGAATCCCTCGGCCCCGCCGGTCTGCGTGCCCCGCTGGAACTTGTCGAACACGGCCTGCCGCTCCGCCGCCGGGATGCCCGGGCCCTGGTCGGCCACGGTGATCACGAACTGCTCGGGTTCCTCGACCAGGCCGAGGGTCATGGTGGTGTGCGCCGGGCTGAACTTGACTCCGTTGTCGAGCAGGTTGAGCACCGCCTGCAGGAGCAGCGACTCATCGCCGATCAGGGGTGAGGTCCGCTCCGGCCGTTCGAGGACGATGTCAATATCCTTGGCGCCGCTGCGCGGGGCCACCCCGGCGATGGCGTCCTCGAGCATCCGCCCCGGCGGGAAGGGGGCACGGCGCACCCGCTGGCGGCCGCTCTCCAGCCGCGCGATGTCGAGGAAGTCCTCGATCATACGGTTCAACCGTTTGGTCTGAGCGCAGATCTCGCCGGCATACTGGCGCGGGGCGCCGTCCAGGGTCATGGCGAGCATCTCCCCGTAGCCGAGGATGGTGGTCAGGGGCAGCTTCAATTCGTGGGAGACGATGGACACCACCTCGTCCTTGACCCGTTCCAGTTCCTTCAGTTCGGTGACGTCCTGGAACACGGCCAGGGTGCCGCTGAAAGGCACGTCCGTTGCCTGCAGCCGGTGGCGGCGCACCTGCAGGTGGCGCCTGAGGCCGCTGTCGTCGCGCACCTCCACGTCCACGCAGGGTGCGGCCTGGTCCGCACCGGCGGGTGCTGCGTCCGGGTCGGCCTCTGCCGGATGGCTGCCGATCGCGGCGCGGAAGGTATCGCTGGCGGGCAGGGATGCGGCGGCATCGCCCGTGAACCGGCGCCAGAAGTCGACAAAGGCGGTGTTGGCAAAGATCGGCCGGCCGCTGGTCCGCTCCCAGAGGATGAGCGGCGGCAGCTCCTTTTTGAGCAGGTCGTCGAGAAAATGGTGCTGCAGGCTGAGGGCGTTGATGGCCGCCTGCAACCGGTCGAGGTGGCGCTGGATGGAGGCCACGGTCAGGGACCGGTCACGGGCGGGAGCGCGGATGAACCGGGCCGGGATGCTCGTGCACACCTGCTGCAGGCCGGCGTCCAGTTCGCGGGCGAGCCGCCGCACCTCGCCGAGGATGCGGCCCGCGGCCCAGAGGAGCTGGCGGAACAGGTGCGCCAGGTAGGTGAAGAACAGGACCGTCAGCACCGGCAGGAAATCGAGGAAGCGGTGCGAGCGGAACAGCACCAGCGCGGCCGCGACCAGGGCCACGACCAGGCCGAGGTTGAGGGCGAGGTTGAGGCGTTCGCCGGTCACCGGCCAGACAAACAGGGCAAGGGCGCAGACCGCGCCGATGCACAGGGCCGGCGCCAGCGGCAGCGGGCGGATGGACGAGCGCTCCAGGGCGTTGGCGAGGATGGTCGCCTGGATCTCCACCCCCGGGGTGGGATGACGCCTGGTGAACGAAGTGACGTGGGTGTCGCCAAGCCCGACCGCGCGGGCGCCGACCAGCACCAGCCGGTCGCGGAAGAAGTCCGGCGGGTGGCGGCCGGCGAGCACATCGGCGTAGGAGAGAAAGAGAAAGGTCGCCTCCGGACCGTAGAAGTTGATGATCAGCGGTCCGCCCGCGGGCGTCTGCGCCGCCAGGCCGGCGGCCTCGAGCAGGGCGCGGGCAAAGGTTGGAACCCCGGTCAGCGCTTCCGGGTGGAAGCGGCGGACAATGCCGTCGCCGGAGAGCATGGTTTCCACGTGGCCGACCCCGGCCTGGCCGGTGAGGGTGGTGGTGGGCACCAGCAGCCGGCCGTCGTAGGCGCGGGCCAGGGTGAGCACCACCGGCGGCCCGTCGGCCATGGCCCGGCTGAGCCTCTCGTCACCGGCCGCGGGTTCGGGGAAGAGGAAGTCGAGGCCCACTGCCCGGGCCTGGTGCAACCGGTCGAGCAGTTGGGCGTGCAGTTCGCGGGCAAAGGGCCAGGCGCCGTGGCGCTGCAGGCTGGGCTCGTCGATGCCGATGAGGACGATCCGCTGGTCCGGCTGGCGGGGGCCGCGCAGCCGGAACAGCAGGTCCAGGCCGTGGTTGGCGAGGACGGTGCCCAAGCCGGTCGATTCGAGCAGGACAAGCAGCAGCAGGCCGAGGCCCGGGGCGAGCAGCCGCTGGGGCACCGCGTCGGCTCCCGGGCCTTAGAGGAGGATGATGCCCAGGGCGACCACGCCCATGAGCAATTCCTCCCAGCCCAGCGGCTTGGGTTTGACGGTGAGTTGCTGGGGCGGCGTCCACGGGGTCTGCGGCTGGCCGTTGACCGTGCCGCGCAGGCGCACGTGGTAGGTGCCGGGGTTGAGCCGTTCGTCCAGGGTGCAGGAGGTGGCGGTCAGTCCTTCGCGGGCGAAGACCAGGGTGGTGAAGGCTTCGTCGCTGGCCACCTGCAGGTCGTACTGCCAGCCCTCGGCCATGGCCGGCCATTGCAGCACCGGCCTGGCATTGGCGGTGGCCTCCATGGTGCCCATGTCCGGCACCGGCGCCAGCTTCCAGGCCACCGGCAGGGAGAACAGCGTCTCGAACCCGTCTGCGGCCACGGTCCGCACCCGCACATGGTACTCGCCCGGGGCGAGCTGCGGGCTGGTGTAGCGCGGTTCGCGCACCTCGCGCCGATCGAGCAGGCGGGCGAAGCCGGCGTCCGCGGCCAGTTCCACCTGGTAGTGATCGGCCTGGTCCGAGGCCAGCCATTCGATCCGGCCGGTGGTGCCCCACAGGCTGCCGTTGTTCTGCGGCGCGGTGATCAGCGGCGCGGGCGGCACGGTGCGCAGGGTCAGGGGGCGCGGGCCTGCGGCGGCGCTTTCGAAGCCCTCGGCGTCGAGGGCGCTCAGGAAAGCGAAGTACCGGCCGTCGGCCAGGGTACCGATGGTGAAGGGGCTGCCGGCCGCCACGACCTGGTCGGCCGCGGTGGCCTGGCCCTGGTCGTCGCTGGTGAGCCGCAGCCTGAACCGCTTGGCCGTGGCGTGGGCGGGCGTGTGGATCTGCATCGGCAGGGTGCGGTAGAGCGGCTCGATGGTCTCCACGGCAGGCGCGGCGGGAAGGGCCCTGGGCCGTTCCGGCGCAGCGCCGGCGCGCACCCGCGTACCCTGGCCGGCGGCGAGACCGACGTTTTTCCCCCCGGCCGCCACCTCGACCCGGCCGCGCAGGGTCTCCACCGTATTGGCCTCACTCCCTTCGCTCTTGAGGCGGTATTCGGTACCGCGGATGCCGGTGACCGCGATCGGCGTGCGGGTCTGGAAGGTGTCGTTGGCGCGCAGCTTCTGCCGCACCCAGTGGACCAGGCCACCCCGGTCCAGGGTGAAATCGGCCTTGATGGTGCCGTCGGCGAGGCGGAACAGGTAGGCGATGGTAAAGCGGGCCTCGGGCTCCACCCGGGTGTAGGTGTTGTCCGGCAGGATCAGGTGGGTGTAGCCGTCCGTCCCGGTGACCACGGTCTGGCCGGCAGCCACGGTATCGTCCTGGTGCAGCGGGGAGGTGCGGCCGTCGGCGGTGTGCAGCGACACCGGCCCGTTGACCGCGGCCACGCGGGCGGTGAGCGGCTCGACCACGAGCAGCGACAGCGGCACCTGCAGGGTGGTGTTGCGGATGATCAGGTAGGGCTCGGTGAGCTTGTTGATGGCGGCGATCCGTCGCCAGTCCCCGCGGTCGCGGCAGTAGTCGCGGGCGAGGTGGATGAGGTTGGTGCCGGCGCTGACGTGGATGGGGATGAGCACCTCGCCTCGCTTGCTGGCCGCGACCCGCCCGGGCAGGACAACAAGGACCAGGGCGAGCAGGACAAGGAGGAGGGCGGGACGCTGCCACAGACGGACGGAGGGCAGCGAACGCGGGGTGGACAACGGCAGACAGCAACTCTTCATGACGATTCTCCGGCAACGAGTTTGTAGCCGACGCCGGCAACCGCCCGGATGGTCAGGGCATGCGGACAGGCCTTGTCCAGCTTGCGGCGGATATTGGCGATGTGCATGACCAGGGACTTGGTTTCCGTCTCCGGTTCGTAGCCGAGCACCTCCTTGAGCAGCTCGCCGTGGGGGGCGACCGCCCGTCCCTTGGCGGCGAGATGGTAAAGCAGGTCGAACTCGGTCTTGGTGAGCGGGATGCGGGAGTGGTCGGGCAGCAGCGCTTCCCGGGCAGCGGGGTCGATGGTCACCGGTCCGACGGTGAGCGGCTGCGGCGCGGGTGCCCCGGCGGCGGCGGTGCGGCGGAGCTGGACGCGGATGCGGGCCAGCAGTTCCGCCGGACTGAACGGCTTGGTCAGGTAATCGTCGGCGCCGTGGTCCAGGCCGGTGACCTTGTCATCCACGCCGCTTTTTTCGGTGAGCATGATCACCGGGGTCCTGATACCCGCGTGGCGCAGTTCGTCGAGGATGGCGAAGCCGTCCTGATAGGGCAGGACCACGTCGAGCAGGATGAGATCCGGCTGCTCCGTTCGGATACGGGGCAGGGCATCGCGGCCGTCCGCTGCCACCCGCACGGTCAAGCCCTGGGCGGTGAAGAACACCACGAGCATGTCGCGGATGAAGGGATCGTCCTCGAAGAGGAGGAGTGTGCATGGATGCGGTGTCGACATGGCCAACCTGAACAAACCTGGAAGATTTGTAACTATTCAGCACCCTCGGAAACCGGTGCTGCCGCCATAAAGGCGGGCCA
>CAZMNU010000006.1:0-51410 GCA_964567725.1 uncultured Desulfobulbus sp.
ACACTCAGGCGGAACACGCCGGGCATGGAGGGCACGGGCTCGCGCACGCCCTTGCCGGGCAGGACAAAGAGGGGGTAGATCATCTGCTCCGGCGCCAGCCGGGTCTCGCGGATCATGGCGCGGAAGGTCTCGGTGCGGCGCAGGCGGCGGGGGCGGTATTCGGGAAAAACCATGGGGTACCTCGAAGGGAAAAGGGTGGGGGAGGGAAAGCGGAAGGTCGGACAGCGCTCAGCGGACAACGATGCCCAGGGCCTTGACCTTCTTGTGCAGGTGGCTGCGTTCCATGCCGATCTGCTCGGCGGTGCGGCTGATGTTGCCGTCGTTCTCGTCGAGCCGGGCCTGCAGGTAGTCGGTCTCGAAGCGGCGGCGGGCCTCCTTGTAGTCCAGGCCGGCGTAGTCGGCCCCGGCCGCGGGCGCGGGCGGCGGAGAGAGCGGCGCGCCACCGAGGAACAGGGCCACGTCGGCCGCGGTGACCGTGTCCGCCGGGGTCATGATCATCAGCCGCTCCACCAGGTTGCGCAGCTCGCGCACGTTGCCCGGCCAGGCGTGGCGCTGCAGCAGGGCCAGGGCCTCGGCGGCGAACTGCTTGCCGCCCAGCCCCTTGCGGCCGAACTGGCGGGCGAACTCCTCGACCAGGAGCGGCACATCCTCGCGCCGCTCCACCAGGTCCGGCACCACGATGGGCACCACGTTCAACCGGTAGAACAGGTCGGCGCGGAAGCGGCCGTGCTCGATCTCCTCTTCCAGGTTCTTGTTGGTGGCGGCGAGCACGCGCACGTCCACCTCGATGGTGCGGGCGCCGCCGACCCGCTCGAACTTCTGCTCCTGGAGGATGCGCAGCACCTTGGCCTGGCTCTTCAGGCTCATGTCGCCGATCTCGTCGAGGAACAGGGTGGAGCCGTTGGCCAGGTCGAACTTGCCCTTGCGCGTCTCGGTGGCGCCGGTGAAGGCGCCCCTGACGTGGCCGAACAGCTCGGATTCGATGAGTTCCTCCGGGATGGCGGCGCAGTTGACCGCCACCATGGGATGGCGGCTGCGCTGCGACTGGGCGTGGATGGTCTGGGCGACCAGCTCCTTGCCGGTGCCGTGGCCGCCGCGGATGAGCACCCAGGCGTCGGTGGGTGCGACCCGGTCGATCTGCGCGCGCAGCTGCTGCATGAGCGGGCTGTCGCCGATGAGCCGCACCCGGTCCGGTCCGCTCGCGCGCAAGAGCCGGTTCTCGCGTTCGAGCCGGGAGACCTCCAGCCCCTTGCGGATGGCGAGCACGGTCTTGTCGTAGGAGAGCGGTTTCTCGATGAAGTCGAAGGCGCCCATGCGGGTGGCCTGGACCGCGGTCTCCACCGTGCCGTGGCCGCTGATCATGATCACCGGCAGGTGGGCGAAGCGCTGGCGGATGGTGCGCAGCCCCTCCATGCCGTCCATGCCGGGCAGCCAGATGTCGAGCAGCACCAGGTCCACGTCCTTCTCGTCGAGCAGCTGCAGCCCCTCCTCGGCCGAACCGGCGGTGAGCGGGGCGAAGCCCTCGTCGCCGAGGATGCCCGAGAGGGTCTCGCGGATGGCGGCTTCGTCGTCGATGATGAGGATGGTGTCGGGCATGATGGGGTGCAGGGTCAGGGACAGCAGGGGCGCAGCGGCGGGGAAGGGCGTCAGCCGGGTATCTTATCAGGGATACAGCGGCAGCTCAACCGTAAAGACCGTGCCCGTGGGCTGGTTGTCGCGGCAGCGGATGGTGCCGCCGTGCTCGCTGACAATGGTGTGGGCGATGGCCAGGCCGAGCCCGGTGCCGGACTTGCGGGTGGAGAAGTAGGGCTCGAAGATGCGCAGGCGCACGTCTGCCGGGATGCCCGGGCCGTTGTCCGCCACCTGCAGCAGGGCCATGGGCGGGTCGCTCTCCGGCGCCGGACCGACGCGCACCTCGATGGCGCCGCTGTCGCCGAGCACGGCCACGGCGTTGTCCACGAGGTTGATGAGCACCCGCTTGACCTGCACCGCGTCAAAGGGGAAGGGGGCCAGGGCCGGGTCGATGCGGCAGGTGATGGTCAGGGTGCGGTGCGCCTCGCGGTAGAGGAACACCACCTCCTCGGCCAGCCGGCCCAGGTCCGCGGTTTCGCGGCGCAGCTTGGGCATGCGCGCGAAGTCGGAGAACTCGCCGGCCAGCTTCTTGATCTCGTCCACCTGGGCGACGATGGTGGCGGTGCACTGGTCGAAGATGTCGCGGTCCTCGCCGATGCGGTCCAGGTAGCGCTTGCGCAGCCGCTGGGCCGAGAGCTGGATGGGGGTGAGCGGGTTCTTGATCTCGTGGGCGATGCGCCGGGCCACCTCCTGCCAGGCGGCGAGCCGCTGGGCCTTTTCCAGGTTGGTGAGGTTGTCGAAGAGGATGACGAAGCCGATGGGCCGGCCGCGCTCGTCGACCATGCGGGTGACGTTCACCTGCAGGCTGAGGGTCTCGCCGCGGCGGATGGTCACCCGCAGGTGGCGCTCGATGGTCGAGCGGCCGGTGGCGTCCAGTTCGGCCAGGAAGCTCTCGACGATCAGGGCGTGCTGGCGGGGCAGGACCTCGTGGTACTCGCGGCCGAGATAGGCGGACGGCTGGATGGCGAGCAGTTCCTCGGCGAAGCGGTTGATGGTGGCGATGTGGTTGTGCTCGTCCAGGGCGATGACGCCGGCGGCCACGTTTTCGAGGATGGTCTCCAGGTAGCGGCGGCGCTGCTCCGAGACCTCGGTACTCTGCTGCAGGGCCTGGTGGGCGCTGGCCAGCCGCCGGTTGGAAACGAGCAGGTCCGAGGTCATGGAGTTGAACGAGTCGACCAGGAGCCCCATCTCGTCGCCCGACTCCTTTTCCAGGGTGAAGTCCAGGTCCCCCTCGGCGACCCTGCGGGTGGCCTCGGCCAGCTTGTTGATCGGCCCGGTGAGGCTTCTGGAGATGTAGAAGCCGAACCAGATCGCCCCGAACAGGATGAGCAGGGTGATGATCAGGAGCATGATGATCAGGCTGAGCTTGATCGGCGCCTTGAGCATGACCAGCTGGTCGTAGCCGGTGACGCCGGTGAACACCGCCTGCAGGGTCTCGAGCCGGGCGGTGGGCACCAGCTGGGTGGTGACCAGGAACCAGGTCTGCGGCCGGGCCGAGACCTGCACGTCCACCGGCACGATGGCCTGGATGAGTTCGCCGATGGTGGTCCGCTGGGTGACCACCTCGGCGCGGTTGTGCACGTCGGCCAGGCGGATGGCCTCGGACGGGATCACCGGCAGGATGATCGGCAGCAGCCGCTGGCCGCGCACGGCGATGAGTTCGCGGCGCTGGCTGTCGAGCAGCACCAGGCTGTCCGGGGTGCCGGGCAGGTCGGCCTCCAGGGTGCGCGCCAGCACCCGTTCCAGGGCGGGCAGGTCCTGGATGTCGAGGGCGCCGCTCTCCATGAGCGTGACCAGCTGACGGCCGACCAGTTCGGCCTGCTGGCCGGTCTCGTGCAGGGCGGACTGGGCCAGCCGGTGGGCCGCCTCCAGGGCCTCGTCCACGTTGGTGTTGAACCAGTAGTCCATGGAGGTGGAGACGAAGCGCAGGGCGATGACAAACAGGATGCCGGTGGGCACCAGCGACAGGCTGACAAAGGAGATGACCAGGCGGGTGCGCAGACGCGAGCCCATGATCTTCTGGTTGCGTTCGAAGATCAGCTCCACCAGGTTGCGCAGCACCAGGTAGAGCATGAGCAGCAGCAGCAGCCCGTTGATGTTGATCAGGGCGAAGATGAGGATGGTGCTGCTCACCGGCAGGTTGAGGTCCGCGCCGAGCAGACCGCGCTGCAGGTAGGCGAGCGCCGGGATGAGCAGCAGGCAGAAGGCGATCACCACCCGGATGAGCCGCTGCTTGCGTTTGCGCTGTTCCGGGGTGAGCATGTCGCCGCCCGCTGGGGAGGGGATCAGTAGCGGAATTCGATGGTCCGCCAGTCGGTCTCGAAGTCGCCCCAGGCCGCGGCCGGAGCGATGCTGCCAAGACCCAGCGGCAGGGAGCCCTTCTTCAGGGTGACCTTGAAGTGAATGGCGTAGGGGGCGTCGGGAACCAGCTGGTCGAGGGCGATGACCTTGACGCCGTTGAGTTCGGTCATCAGCTGGCGGGCTTCGTCGAGCGAGGCGGTGGTTTCGACCCGGCCCTCATCCTCGGAGAAGGCGACCCGGTAGACCTGGGCCCCCTCGTCCCAGCTGAGGGTGTGGGTGACGGTGGACTCCACCAGGGTGATGTCGAGCCAGTGCTTGCGCGCCTTGACCAGTTCCAGGCGGAAGGTGAACACCACCGGCAGTCCCTGGCGGACGCCGGCGAGCATCTCCGTAGTGAAGGCGTTGCGCACCGTGGCGAAGAGGAGCAGGTCGCTCTCCGAGGTGGTGACGATGATGTCCTTGATCGCCGGGTCCCGCTCGTCGGCGGCGGATGCCGGGCCGCAGGTCACGAGCAGGAGCAGCCCGCAGAGGAGCATCAGTCTGAAAAAGGGCAGTTTCATCGGAGTTTCGCCGCTTCGGCCGGGGCCGGCGTTCTGGGGTTGGCGCAAAAAAGACTGTCGAAGCATATACCTGATGGTCATCGGTTTGTCCATGATAAGCGGGCAGCGGAGCACGGATGGCGGGGCGGCCGACGGCCGGGCCGGCCGGGCGCGCATTTCCCGGCGGGGGTGCCTTCCTGTTTGACAGAACGGGTGCGGGCCTCTATAGTAACGGCGCTTCCGGCGCGGGTTGTCCGCTCCGGAAAAAATATGCAAAGTCAAGAAAATGGGTGGGAGTCAGGCGCGTTGCGGGCAGGGCCCGGGGCGGGTCGCGGCGACCATTCTGACAAACGGCGCAATCGGCCCGGCCCGGCAAGGGGCCGCGGCTTCGATCCGCGCGAGGGACTGTTATGGAAAAAACCCTACTGGTGACCGGCGGCTGCGGCTTCATCGGCGCCAACTTCGTCCGTTTGGTGCTCGCCGAGCGGCCCGGCTGGCGGGTGATCAACCTGGACAAGCTCACCTATGCCGGCAACCTGGACAACCTGCGCGAGGTGGCCGACCACCCGCAGTACACCTTCGTGCGCGGCGACATCTGCGACCGCGATCTGGTCACGGAACTGTTCGCCCGCGAATCCATCGACACGGTGGTCCATTTCGCCGCCGAGTCGCATGTGGACCGCTCCATCGACGACCCGGACGCCTTCATCCGCACCAACATCCACGGTACCTTTGCCCTGCTCGAGGCGGCGCGGCGGAGTTGGCCGGCCGATGCGGCGACCACCGGCCACCGCTTCCTGCACGTGAGCACGGACGAGGTGTTCGGCTCGCTCGGGCCGACCGGGCTGTTCAGCGAAACCACCGCCTATGACCCGCGTTCGCCCTACTCGGCCTCCAAGGCCAGCTCCGACCACCTGGCCCGGGCCTACTTCCATACCTACGGCCTGCCGGTGGTGATCACCAACTGCTCGAACAACTACGGGCCCTACCAGTTTCCGGAGAAGCTCATCCCGCTCATGCTCAACAACGGCCTGCACGGCCGGCCGCTGCCGGTGTACGGCGACGGCGGCAACGTGCGCGACTGGCTGTACGTGGAGGACCACTGCGAGGCCATCGTGCGCGTGCTCACCGACGGACGGGTGGGCGAGTCGTACAACATCGGCGGCCACAACGAGAAGCGGAATCTGGAGATCGTCGAGCTGCTCTGCGACATGCTCGACCGCAAGGTCGGGCCGCTTGGTTCGGGCGCGTCGCGGCGCTCGCTCATCACCTTTGTCCGCGACCGGCTCGGCCACGACCGCCGCTACGCCATCGACGCCGGCAAGATCGAGCGCGAACTGGGCTGGACCCCGCGCTGGACCTTTGAACAGGGCATCGAGCGCACGGTGGACTGGTACCTGGCCAACGGCGATTGGCTGGCGGGCGTGCTCGACGGCTCCTACCAAACGTATTACGAGAAGATGTACGCTGGCCGGGACCGGGCCGGGGAGGGCGGAAAATGAAGGTGCTGGCAACGGAGATCCCCGGGGTGCTCATCATCGAGCCCCGGGTGTTCGGCGACGAACGCGGCTTTTTCTTCGAGAGCTTCAACCTGCGCCGCTGGCGCGAGCAGACCGGGCTGGACACGGAGTTCGTCCAGGAGAACCACAGCCGCTCGACCCAGGGCGTACTGCGCGGCCTCCACTACCAGATCGAGCAGGCCCAGGGCAAGCTGGTGCGGGTGATCAGCGGCGGGGTGTTCGACGTGGCCGTGGACCTGCGGCGCAGTTCGCCCACCTTTGGCCGCTGGACCGGGGTGCACCTGTCCGCGGACAACAAGCGCCAGTTCTGGGTGCCCGAGGGGTTCGGCCACGGCTTCGTGGTGCTGTCCGAGGCGGCCGAGTTTCTCTACCTGACCACCGACTACTACGCGCCCGAGCACGAGCGGGCGATCATCTGGAACGACCCGGACCTGGCCATCGACTGGCCGTACCCGGGCGAGCCGCTGCTTTCGGCCAAGGACGCGGCCGCGCCGCGCTTCCAGGACGCCGAGGTGTACGCCTGACGCCGCCCGCTACCACTCGACCCGCAGAACGTTGTCCAGCGGCCGCACCCGGGCGAGCCGGATGGGCACGGTGTCGCCCGGCTCCACCGGAAAGGCGGGGTTGGGCGGCAGGTCCACGTCGAACAGGCAGTCGCAGAGCATCAGGTTGACCCGCCTGGGGCCGAGCCCGAGCACCATGGCGTTGATCCGCTGGCCCTCGCGCGGCTCCAGGTAGCGCAGCATCCAGTAGCGGTGGTGCTGCTGGCGGATGGCGTTGGCGCGGGAGAGGTTCTGCTGGAGGATGCCGGCAAAGGTGCGGCACTCGTCCGCGGAGAAAAGGATGCCCCGGCCGCGCGCCATGTGGGCGAGCTGGTGCTGCATGGCCAGGTCGAGGAAGCGGCGGATGGGCGAAGTGATGGTGGTGTAGCTGTTCAGGCCGAGGCCGCTGTGCGGCTTGGCATGGGTGGTCAGTTCGCCGCGGGAGAGGAAGCGGCGCTGGCGGGCGATGTCGATGATGGCGTTCTGCGCCCCGGAGATGAGCCGCTTGCGCGGCGGCGGCTGGGAGCGGAACAACCCGGGCGCCTCCCGGCTGGCGAGGTAGTCCGCGGCCAGGGAGTTGGCCAGGATCATCAGCTCGGAGACCAGGTTGCGCGCCGGGGTGTCCACCGGCGACAGCTCCACCCGGATGCGGTCGCGGTCGCTGATGTCCAGGCTCACGTCCGGCAGGGAGAGGAGCAGGGCACCGTTGTCGATGCGGTGCTGGCGCAGGCGCAGGCGGACCGCGTTCAGGGCGGCCAGGGCCGGGTCGGTGTCGATCAGGCCATCGGCCTCCTCGTAGCTGAGCTGGCGCTTGACCTCGATCACCGCGGGCACGAGGGTGGTGTGGCGCACCCGGGCCTCCCTGTCCAGGGTGACGAGGAAGCTCAAGGAGGGGCGCACCCGGCCCAGGTGCAGGCTGCAGATCTCCAGCGACAGCCGGTCGGGCAGCATGGGCACCTGGTTCTCGGGGAAGTAGAGCGAGGTGGCGCGCTCCCGGGCCTCGGCGAACAGCGGGCTGTGCGGCGGCACGTAGTGGGTGACGTCGGTGATGTGGATGCCCACCAGCATCGTGCCGTCGGCCTGTTGTTCCACGTGCAGGGCGTCGTCGAAGTCCCGGGTGGTGCTGCCGTCGATGGTCAGGATGTCCAGGTGGCGCAGGTCGCGGCGTTTCGGGTCGGCGAGCAGTTCCTCGGCCGTGGCCTCGTGCAGGCCGGCGGCGGCCTCCACGCAGGTATCATCAAAGGCCACCGGCTGGTCGGCGCGGCGCAGGGCGAGGTTCTCGTCCCGGTCCCACCGGCCGGCATGGACGAGCACCTGGTAGCCGTCGTGCGGCCCGGTCAGGCCGGCCGTTTTCAGCGCCTGGCGGATGAACTCGTCGTCCGGGTTGTCCGTACCGAACAGCACCGACTGCTCGAGCCAGTCGAGCACCTGCTCCCGCTCCGGCCAGGCCCCGTCCGCCACCGGCTCGCCCTGGGCGAGACGGCGCAGGCTGTCGGCCGCCCGGCTGAGCAGTTCGGCTTTTTCCGCCTCGCGTCTCCGCTGCGCCTGCAGCTGTTCCACCTGCTCCGGGCTGTGCACGACGATGCGGCCGTTGCGGAACTTGAAATAGAGCGGGTCGGCGAACACCGCCCGCAGGAAGGCGGCGCGCCGGTCGTCGTCCACCGCGGCGCCGAACTGCAGCTCGGCGAGCAGGTCCACCGCGAACTCCTCCTCCGGCTCGGCGCAGGCGATCTCCCAGAGTTCCTCCAGGGCGATGGTTGCGGCCAGCTCGGCGCGGTGGCGGGCGTGCTCCTGGAGGGCGGCGGCCAGCTGCTCGCGGCTCCCCTCCTGCGAATGGGGCGCGCGGGAGGCGATGACGATGCGCGACTCGGGCAGGTTGATCTCCCGCCCGTTCTGGTTGAGCAGGTGGATTTTCCGGTCGGCCACGGCGGCGACCAGGGCGCAGAGGAACCTGCCGCCCTCGATGTATTCAACAAGGCTGCCGGGGACGATCATAGGGGGAACACGTTGCGAAGTTCTCGGGTCATGGTAAGGTGCCGGTGATAGCAGGACTGGCCTGCTTTGTCATGCAAATTCTTTGTGATTTTCGGCGCATCGCCGGGAAAGGATCGTGTTCATGGACCACAGTGCGCATCGCTCCGGGGTGGTGGCGATCATCGGCCCGCCCAACGCGGGCAAGTCGACCCTGCTCAACCACCTGCTCCAGCAGAAGATCGCCATTGTCACCCCCCGGCCGCAGACCACCCGCAACCGGATCATGGGCATTGTCACCGCCCCGGGCCACCAGATGATCCTGCTCGACACGCCCGGGCTGCACGAGCCCCGCGAGGAGATGAACCGGCAGATGGTGCGGGTGGCCATGGAGAGCCTGGCCGACGCGGATGTGGCCCTGTTCCTGGTGGACGGCAACGACCGTGCCCCGGCCCGGCTGGAGCGGCGGGCGGAGGAGTACCGTGGCTACCTGGGCGGCATCCGCTGCCCGGTGGTGCTGGCCTTGAACAAGATCGACCTGCTGGCGCCGGAGCAACTGCTGCCGGTGATCGACTGGTACCGGCGGCTGCACGATTTCGCGGCCATCGTCCCGGTCTCGGCGCTCACCGGCGCGGGGGTGGACGCCCTCACCGCCGAGCTGGTGGCACGCCTGCCCGAGGGGCCGCAGTACTACCCGGACGACCTGCCCACCGACGCCACCGAGCGGTTCATCGCCGCGGAGATCATCCGCGAGAAGATCTTCCTGCTCACCCGTGACGAGGTGCCCTATTCGACCGCGGTGGTCATCGACGCCTTCGAGGAAGGCGAGGGAAACCGGCCGGTGGTCATCCGCGCCACCATCCTGGTGGAACGGGACTCGCAGAAGGGGATTCTCATCGGCCAGGGGGGGCGGATGCTGGCGGCGGTGCGCACGAGCGCGGCCGCCGACATCGGCCGGCTGCTGGACTGCCGGGTGCGGCTCACCCTGTTTGTCAAGGTGAGCCGGAACTGGACCGGCAAGAAAAGCATGCTGCGCGACCTGGGCCTGGCCTGAGCCGGGGCCTGCCCGCGCGGCGGGGGGTCATTGCTTGCCGGCGGGCACGGGCGGCGGCGGCGTTTTTTTGGTTTTCGTGGCACCGTCCCGGGTTTCGTCCTTCTTCGCCTCGCGGGCCGGCTGCTTGCCCGAGGCGAGGTTGAGGCTCTTGAGGACGATCAGCGCGGTGCGCAGCTGGTTGTCCTTTTCCAATCGCTGGTCGGCCCGATCGGGCTCGGCCGGCTTCGCTGCCGGCGCCTCTGTACCGGTGCCTTTTTTCGGGTCGATCCCGGTCGTGTCCTTGTCCGTCTTGATGTCCGCCTCGTTCCCCTTGTCCGCTGCCACCCTGGTCTCCGGCCCCTTGTCCGGCGCCGGTGTGGTCTCGGCTTCGTTGGGCAGGTGGCGGGGCAGGTCCTTCTCGCGGATGGCCCCGGCCTCGGCGGCAAGGTCCTTGCCGTCGGCCGCGGTGAGCGGCACCACCATGTCCGGCTTGATGCCGGTGGCCTGGATCGAGTCGCCGCTGGGGGTGTAGTACTTGGCCGTGGTCAGGCGGATGCCGGCGCCGTCGGGCAGGGGCAGGATGGTCTGCACCGAGCCCTTGCCGAAGGTGGTGGTGCCGAGGATGATGGCCCGCTTGTGGTCCTGCAGGGCGCCGGCGACGATCTCCGAGCCGCTTGCCGAGCCGCCGTTCACCAGCACCACCATGGGGTAGGTGCCGGGCGCGCCGTCCGGGTGAGCCTCGAACAGCATCTGCTCCTGGTTGTCGCGGCCCCGGGTGGAGACGATCACCCCCTTGTCGAGGAAGATGTCGGCCACCTTGACCGCCTGGTCGAGCAGGCCGCCCGGGTTGTTGCGCAGGTCGAGCACCAGTCCCTGCAGCAGTCGCCTGGCGCGCAGTTCCTTGAGCGCCTCGCGCACGTCGCGGGTGGTGCTCGCCTGGAAGTTGCTGACGCGGATGGAGGCATAGCCCGGTTCGAGTTCCAGGGACTTGACCGAATGCAGCGGGATGGCCTCGCGCACCAGGGTGAAGTCGCGAACTTCCGGCCAGCCCTGGCGCTGGACGCTGATGGTCACCGTGGTGCCCGGTTCGCCGCGCAGCTTCTTGACCGCCTCCATGAGGGTCATGGACTTGGTCATGTCCCCGTCGATGCGCAGGATCTGGTCACCGGAGAGGATGCCCTGGCGGTCCGCCGGGGTGTCCTCGATGGGCGCCACCGCGGTGAGCACGCCGTCGCGGATGGTGATCTCGATGCCGATGCCGGTGAAACTGCCCGAGGTCTCCTCCTCCAGTTCCTTGAAATCCTCCGGGGTCATGTAGGCGGAGTGCGGGTCGAGCGAGCCGAGCATGCCGGTGATGGCGCCGCTGATGGCCTTGCTGCTGTCCACCTCGTCCACGTAGTACTGCTGGATGAGGGTGAGGACGTTGGCAAAGGTTTCCAGTTCCCGGTAGGTGTCGCGCTCCTGTTTGTTCTCCTCGGCGCGGGCGGGGGAGAGAAGGCAGGAGCAGAGGAGGATGAGCAGGAGGGCAATCCGTTTCATGGGGTGGTCGGGTGTGGCGGCGGCAAGGGGTGGATCGGGTACCCGGGACCGGGCGGACGCGGGGCGTGGCCTGGCCGGGATGGAAGGTGTCAAAATACCGGGAAGCGGCTGCCGAGGCAACGGTTATCGGCGGTGCGGCGGAAAAACGCCGGGATGGGCGCCGGCGGGACGGTTCAGCGGCGGGCCACGGCGCCGGGCCGGAACCACAGGAGCGGGTCCTCGGCCACCGTGCCGCGGCGGATCTCGAAGTAGAGGCCGTCGCCGAACAGGGTGGCCACCTTGCCGGTGGTGCCGAGCACCTGGCCCTGGCTGACCCGGTCGCCCTCGCGCACGGCGAGATCGTCGAAGCGGGCGGAAACGGAGCAGTACTGCAGGTCGTGGTCGATGATCACCAGCTTGCCGTAGCCGCGCATGTAGCCGGCGAAGATGACCTCGCCGCCGTACACGGCGCGCACCTGGGTGCGGCCGTCCACGGCGATGGTGATGCCGTTCTGGAAGGTGGCGTCGTCGGCCGCGTAGGCCGGGTCCTGGAAGCGGCGCACCAGCCGGCCGACCACAGGCGGCGGCAGGGCGCCGCGGTTGCCCGTGAACCCGCGGGCCTGCTGGGCCTTGGCCTGCTTGCGGCCGGCCAGGGTCTTGTGCAGTTCGCCCTCGGCCTTGCGCATCTCGCGCAGGGCCTGCTCGTACAGTCCCTTCCGCGTGCGCACCTGTTCGAGCAAGGCATTTTTTTCGGCCACGGTCGCGGCCAGTTCCCGGTGCTCGCGGTCGGCGTCCTCGAGGAACTTCTCGTGCATGGCCTTTTCCAGTTCCCGGGCCTGGCGGGCCCGCTCGATGGCGGTGACGCTCTCCCGGTAGGAGGCGAACACCTCCTGGTCGTAGGTGACCAGCGAGCGGAAGCTGTCGTTGACCAGCAGCAGTTCCGGCAGGGAGCGGCTGGAAAAGGCCACGTTGAGCACACCGTGCGGCCCCATCAGGTAGAAGGCCCGCAGCCGCTTCATCAGGTGGTCCTGCAGGGTCTTGTTCCTGGCGCGGATGGTCGCGAGTTCCGCCTCCTTGGCGGCGAGCACCTTGTCCTGGGCCTGGATGCGAGTCTGGATGTCCCGGATGGCGTTCTGCTGGCGGCTGATGTCCGCATCGAGCCGGGCCAGCTGGTCGAGCAGCGACCGCTCCTCGTCGCCGCTTCGGTCGAGCAGGTCCTCGTGGCTGCGGATCTCCTCCTGCAGCCGGCCGATGGTGAGCGTGCTCGCGCCCTGGCCGGCCGCAACGGCCTGGCCGGACCATGCCGCCAGCAGGCAGGCGAGGAGGAGGGTGGCGGCGCGGACCATGGGACTGATCAGATCTGGTTGATGCGGCGGGTGGTGGAAAAACTGCCCAGGGCGCAGAGCAGGGTGGCCGCGGCCATCATGGCCAGGAGGATCGGCCAGGGAAAGAAGGTGAAGGGCAGGCCGGTGAGGGCCGCCGGACCGGCGAACTGCAGGCGGATCCAGCTGAACAGCACACCCAGCGCCGCCAGGCCAAGCCCGGCGCCGAACAGCCCCTGCAGGGCGCCCTCGACCAGGAAGGGCATGCGGATGTAGCTGCTGGTGGCGCCGACCAGGCGGAGCAGTTCCAGTTCCTTCTGGCGGGCGAACAGGGTCAGGCGGATGGTGTGCGCGACCATGAAGGTGGTGGTCATGATGAGCAGGAAGCCGGACAGGAGGATGACGATGCGCATCAGCTGGATGAACGTGTAGAACCGTTCAATCCACTCCTTGCCGTACTGGACCTTGAGCACGCCCGGCAGGGTGAGCAGGTAGTCGGAGAACCGCTTGATGCGCGTCAGGCTGTCCAGCGAGCGCACCGGGTAGACCTCCATGGACGGCGGCAGGAAGGTGTCGGGCACGCCGACGAGCACGTCCGCGTCCGCGCCGAGCTGCACCTGGAACCGTTCGTAGGCCGCCTTGCTGCTGACGAACTCGATCCGCTCCACCCGGTCGAACTTCTCGATCCGGCGGGTGTATTCCTCCTGCAGGGCCGGGGCCGGGTCCTCGTCCAGGTAGACGACCAGGCGCAGGTCGTCGCCCAGTTCCTCGCCGAGGTGCAGGGCGTTGTAGTAGATCAGGTAGAAGAAGGCGAAAATGAGCACGGACAGGGCCACCGTGCACAGGGTCATGAGCTGCGACTTCCAGGTGTGCAGCATGTTGCGGCTGGTGTGGCGGAGCACCACGGCGAGAAAGCGCACCACCTAGACCTCCTCGACCGCGGTCAGCCCGGCTGCGGCCGTGTCCCCGGGCCGTGCGCCGTTGCTCCCGGCCTCGGCCGGTTCGGTGCGCAGCCGGCCGAAGCGGAGTTCGATCATCCGGTGGCTGGTCGCCTGGTAGAGCGAGCGGTCGTGGGTGGCGATCATGATGGTCGCGCCCCCCCGGTTGTGTTCGTGGAACAGGTCCATGACCAGGGCGGTGGTCTGCGGATCGAGGTTGCCCGAGGGCTCGTCGGCCAGCAGGATCTCCGGGAAGTTGGCCAGGGCCCGGGCGATGGACACCCGCTGCTGCTCGCCGCGGCTCAGCTCCTCCGCCGGGGTCGCGTATTTTTTCGCCAGGTCGAGCCGGTCGAGCAGCTCCCGGGTGCGTTTTTCGATGAACACTGGGGCGCGGTAGGCCACCTCCATGCTGATGGCGATGTTGTCGGCCACGGTCCGCTCGGGCAGGAGCTTGAAGTCCTGGTAGGCCATGCCCACCTTGCGCCGCAGCACGTGGATCTGCCGCTGCGGCAGCTTGGCCACGTCGATGCCGGCCACCTCGACCAACCCCTTGTCCGCCTTCTCGATGCGGCTGAGCAGGCGGAGCAGGGTGGACTTGCCGGCGCCGCTCATGCCGGTGAGGAACACGATCTCGCCCCGCCGGACAGTGAGGGAGACATCGGTCAGGGCCTGCACATCGGGGGGATAGACCTTGCTCACCTTGATCAGGTCGATCATCACGTCGGGACTGGGCAATTCCTGGCTCATCGGCTCGCGGCAACAGATAGGCAAAGGGGGATGGCAACGGGGAGGGTCGCCGGGACGCGCTCCCGGCCCGGCAGGACTTGCGGCTGGCGGCCGGGCGCAGGCAAAGCGCCCCTATCGTAAAAGAAAGCGGGTGGCCCGTCCACGGTTTTTCAACCCTGCGGCCGAGAATGGGGCGGCCGGGGGGCGGACAAAACCGTGGACGGCCGTTCGGGCGGTGGGTATGATGCAGCGCATCACGGGTGCAGGAGGCGCCCGGCACGCGACTTTTTCCGCATTGCGAAGGACCGGCACCATGCACTATAAGGCGATCCTGTTCGATCTGGACGGCACCCTGCTGGACACCCTGGAGGACCTGGCCGCCGCGGCCAACCGCGCCCTGGACTCGCTGGAGCTGCCGGCGCACCCGGTGGCGGCCTACCGGCTGTTCGTCGGCGACGGCCTGCGCACCCTGGCCGAACGGCTCCTGCCCGCGGGGCACCGCAGCGCCTCGCTGGTCGATGCGCTCATGGCCGCCTTCGAACGGGAATACAGCCGCAGCTGGAACGAGCGCACGGCGCCCTACGCCGGCGTGCCCGAGATGCTCGACCGGCTGAGCAGCGACGGCTACCGGCTCGCCGTGCTCTCCAACAAGCCCGATGCCTTCACGCGCCTGTGCGTCGAACAGCTGCTGCCCCGCTGGACCTTTGCCCCGCTCTATGGCCAGCGGCCCGGGGTGCCGAAAAAACCGGACCCCGCCGCAGCGCTGGCCATTGCCGCCGAACTCGGCCTCGAGCCGGCCGAGGTGCTCTATCTCGGTGACACCGCCACGGACATGCACACCGCCCGCGCCGCCGGCATGGCGGCCGTGGGCGTGCTCTGGGGGTTCCGCACCGCCGACGAACTGCGCGCCGCCGGGGCCCGCCACCTGCTCGGCCACCCGGACGAACTCCAGCCGCTGCTCCGTTCACCCTTCACCCCAGGTTGACCCCCGTGCTGCCCATCGACCCCGCCCTGCTCGGCCTTGCCGGCCCGCCCTGCATTGGCGCCTTCATCGGCTACCTGACCAACAGGATCGCCATCCGCATGCTTTTCCGGCCGTTGCGGCCGTGGCACCTGTGGGGGCTGCGGGTGCCCATGACGCCCGGGGTCATCCCGGCCAAACGGCACCAGCTGGCCGCCAACATCGGCGAGATGGTCGGCCGCCACCTGCTCACCAGCCGCGACATCGGCGCGGCCCTGTCCGACGAGCCATTCCAGGAGCACCTCGCCCAGCTGGTCGAGCGCACCCTCGCCGAGGTGCTTCGCCGCGACCTGGGCCCCGTGCCCGCGATCGTGCCGCGCCGCTTCCGCGCCTACTTCCAGGTGGGCGTCAAAACCCTGAAATACCGGCTGGCCGAGGGGGTGAACCGCTACCTGGCGACCGAGGACTTCGCGGCCCGGCTGGGCGAGTCCATCCACGAGCGGCTCGACGCCCTCGGCGAACGCGAACTCAACCGCCTCGTCACCCCGGAGGGCCGGCAGACGGTCTACCTGCTGTTCGACCAGGTGGTCAGCGACCTGCTCGCCGCCGAGCGCACCGCCGAGTGGCTGGGCCACTACCTGGCCGACAGCCTGCGCCGCGCCGCGGCCGACGGGCGTACGGTCGCCGACCTCCTGCCGGCGGAACTGACCGGGCTTCTGCAGGATCTCGTCCGCCAGCTGGCCGCCGCCGTTCTGCCCAAGATGGGCGAGCACCTGGCCGACCCGGTGCTGCGCGGCCAGGTGCTGCGCGGTATCCAGGGCGGGGTCGAGCACTTCCTCGACAGCCTCGGCCCGGTGGGCGCCATGGCCCGGGGGTTCCTCGACATGGACAGCTTCGAGGAGAAGATCGGGGCCTACCTGGACACGCGCCAGGAGGACCTGGTCGCCTGGCTGCAGAACCCCGAGGTCCAGGAGCGGATGGTTGCCGTGCTCGGCGGCCAGGTCGATGCCCTGCTGGCGCGCCCGCTGGCGGACCTGCTCGACCGTGTCGGCGCGGAGCGGGTCGAGACCCTCTGCCGGACCGGCGCCGGCCAGCTGCTCGCCGTGTTCCGCGCCGAGGGGACGCGCAACGGCCTCAGCGTCCTGCTCCACGTGGGCATGGAGGATCTGCTCGACCGCGGCCGACGGACCATGGCCTCGCTCGCCACCCGGTTCTGCCCGGGCGACAGCGGCCGCGACCTGCGCGAGACCCTGGTCCGCGAGGTTGTCGCCCTGTTCCGCGCCAATCGCACGGAGCGGCTTGTCCGTAACCTGACCGGAGCCATGATCGACGACCTGCTCACCCTTCCGCTGGGCCGGCTCGAAAACCTCGTGCCCCACGGCGTGCGCCGGGGCATCTGCGAGGGCATTGTTCACACCGCCAACCGCATGCTCCTGGCCGAGGTGCCCGGGGTGGTCGAATCGCTCAACATCCAGCGGGTGGTGACCGACAAGGTCAACGGGCTTGACCTGCTCCAACTGGAACGGCTGCTGCTGTCGATCATGGAGGAGCAGTTCAAGTACATCAACCTGTTCGGTGCCCTGCTCGGTTTCCTCATCGGGCTCGGTAACCTGGCCCTGCTCAGATTCTTCTGAGGCGGTCTGCGGCCGCTGCCGCCGGCGCACAAAAAAAGCCCTGTCGCATCAAAGGCGACAGGGCTTTTTCGTCCGATTGACGGCGCCGGCCGTTACCTGACCGGGTGCAGTTCCACCCGCCGGTTGCGGCTCCTGCCTTCGGCGGTGGCGTTGTCGGCGATGGGGTTTTCCTGGCCGTAGCCCTTGGCAGTCAGCCGGTCCCTGGCCACGCCCCTGGAGGCGAGGTAATCGGCCACGGCCTGGGCACGGCGCACGCTCAGCTGCTGGTTGCGGCCGGGGTCGCCCACCGAGTCGGTGTAGCCGGCCACCTCGACCCGCACCTGTTCCATGCCGGCCAGCGAGGCCGCCACCTGGTCGAGTTTCTTCATGGCGCCGGGCTCCAGTTCGGCGGTGCCGGACTTGAACTGCAC
Organism: uncultured Desulfobulbus sp.; assembly: GCA_964567725.1. GTDB lineage: Bacteria > Desulfobacterota > Desulfobulbia > Desulfobulbales > Desulfobulbaceae > Desulfobulbus. The sequence goes on from CAZMNU010000006.1 coordinate 17,048, forward strand.
ACCTTCAAGCACCAACCCCTTGTCGGGTTGACAGCCCAGTTCGTTCACCTGGGCGCCGGCAGGTGAATCCGGACAGAGGTCCTGGGCGTCGGGGATACCGTCGCCGTCGCGGTCCGGTGCGGCCGGGGTCTGCTCGGCGGCCGGAGTCTGCTCGGTGGCCGGAGTCTGCTCGGCGGCCGGAGTCTGCTCAGCGGCCGGGGCCTGCTCGGTGGCCGGGGCCTGCTCAACGGCCTGGGCAAGCGGCTGAGGCGCCGGCGGGGTGGCCGCTGCCGGCTCGGTCGCCGGTGCGGCAGCCGCCTCCGGGGCCGGTTGCCGGGCCTCCTGCTGCAGCGCCTCGAGTTTGCCCTGCAGTGCACTGATGGTCGCCTGGCAGCCGGTCAGGTTCTTTTCCAGGCCGTCGCGCTCGGCCTTGAGGTCCGCGCTCGTGCTCATTGCGGCCTGGGCCTCTTCTGTGCGTGCGGCCGCCGCGGCCTGGGCCTCGGCGACCAGTTTGCGTGCTTCCGCCTCGGCCCTTTCCATCTGCGAGACCTGGCCGCGCAGGGTGGCGATCTGCTGTTCCAGGTTGGGCACCAGGTCCTGCTGCGCGCGCAGCTTGTGCTCGTCGAGCAATTCGGTCACCCGGGTCTTGGTCGCGGCCAGTTCCTCTTCCAGACCTTTGGCCCGCTCCTCGGCTGCGGTCAGGGCCTGGCTGGTCTCGGCCATCTTCGCCGTGACCTCGGCCACCCGCTGTTCCGCCTCGGCACGCGCAGCCTGCTGCTGCTGCACGGCCGCGGTCTGCTCGGCCACCCTGGTTTCCAGGGCGGCGATGCGCTCGTCGGCCCCGGCCAGGTTCTGCAGTCTGCTCTCGGCCAGGGCCAGGGCGCTGCTGCGCTCATCCAGGGTCTTTTTCAGGGTGGTGATCTCCGTGGCCTGCTGCTGGGCTGCGGCCAATTGGGCCGCCAGGTTGGCCTTGTCCGCTTCCAGCACCTGCACCTGGCTGACGGCCTCGGCATGGCGGGCGGCGGTCTCTTCCATGTTCTTCTGCAGTTCAGCCACCTGGGTCTCCAGGCCGGCCACCTTCTCGGCCTGGGCGGTGGCTGCCGCCAGGGCGCTGGTTTTTTCCGCCAGCGACGCGGTCAATTCCTCGGCCTTGGCCTGCAGGGCCGGCAGCTCCTGCAGCCTGGCCTCGGCCGCGGCCAGGGCGGCGGCCTTCTCGTCATGGGCCGCCTGCAGCGGCTGCAGCTGCTGCGCCTCCTCTCTGAGTGCCGCCAGCTGGCTGGCCAGCCCCAGCTTCTCGTCGTGCAGGGTGGTCGACTGGGCCATGAGGGTGTTGATCCGGGCAGCCTTGTCGCCCGCCGCGGCCTCGAATTCCTTGAGCTGTTGCTGCAGTTCGTCCCGACTGGCCACTGCCGCGGCCAGCTTCTTTTCCGCCTCGGCGAGCGAGGTCTGGGTGAGCACCTGGGAGGACTCCAGTTCACTGACCCGCTTCTGCGCCGCCTCGGTTTCGGCGATGCAGGCCTCCAGGGACTTGTTGATTTTTTTGTTGGCTGTTTCCAGGACGGCGATCTGCTGGCGCAGCGGGGCGAGCTGGGCCGCCGCCTCCTTGTGCTGCGCCTCCAGCTCGCTGGTGCGCTGGCCGAGCAGCCCCTGGAGTTCGGCCACCGCCCGGGGATGGGCAACGGCCTCCTCCTGCAGGGCGGCAACGGCGGCCAGGGCGGTGCCCAGTTCCGCGGCCTTGGCCTGCAGTTTCTGCGCCAGCCCGCTTTTCTCCGCCGCCAGGGCGGTCAGTTTCGCCGCCTGCTCCTGGCGGGCACGGCCGAGCGCCTGGGCCTGCTCCTGCTCCCTGGCCAGGGCAGCCTGGGTCGATTCCAGCCGGGCCTGCGCCTCGCCGAGCTGCTTTTTCAGGGTCTGCACTTCCCCATCGCGGTTGGCGAGCTGTTCCTTGAGGGCTTCCACTTCGCCGCTGCGGTTGGTGAGTTGCTCCTCCAGCACGGCCGCGGCTGCGGCCTTTTCGCTGGCGGTCTTTTTGGCCAGGGCCAGTTCGTCGGCGGCGGCCTGCAGGTCGGTGCTGGCCTGGTTGAGCTGCTGTTTGAGACCCTCGACCTCGCTGTCGCGGGCGGTGAGCCGCTCCTGCAGGGCGATGGCCGCTTTCGCCTGTTCGTCGGCCGCCTGCCTGGCCTCGGCCAGTTTCCCGTCGGCCGCCTGCAGCCGCGCCCCGGCCTCGCCGAGCTGCTCTTTGAGGGTGACCACGGCCTTGTCGCTGGCGGCAAGCCGTTCCTCCAGGGCGGTCGCGGCAGCGGCCTTGTCAACGGCGGCCTGTTTGGCCTGGGCCAGTTCATCGGCGGCGGCCTGCAGGCCGGCGGCTGCCTCGCCGAGCTGCTGCTTGAGCCCCTCGACCGTATCGGTACGTTTGTCGAGCTGCTGCCGGAGCTGTGCCCGGGCAGCCGCCTCCTTTTCGCGCAACTCCTTTCTCGCCGCTTCGCCGGCCGCCTTCTGTTCGTCCAGGGCTGTCTGCAGCTCTGCTGCTTCGGTCCGTGCGGCCCCCAGTTCGGCGGAGAGCTTTTCCTGGCCGGCGGTCAGGGCGCCGATGCGCTCGTTGGCCGCGGTGAGTTGCCGGTCCCGGTCGGCGACCTCGGCAGCCGCGGCCTCGGCCCGCGCGCTCATCTCCCGGTACCTGGCGGCGATCGCCTCCTGGGCGTCGACCAGCTGCCGGATCTGCCGGTCCTTGTCGGCCAGTTCCTCCTGCAGGGGCTGGAGTCGGGCGGCGAGTTCAGCCGGCGCCGCCGGCTGCTCGGGCGCTGCGGCCTCCGGCAGGAGCGTCGCCACCTGCGGTGCGGCGGTTGCCGGGTGGTCCGTCTCCGGTTGGGCAGGGGCTGTGTGTTCCTGCGGCGCCGGGCTTTTTGTCGGCTGCGGGGCCGTCACCGCAGTCGGCTGGTCTTCGCCGGCAGGCGGCGTGTCCTTGAGTAAGCTGCTGTGATAGGAGGCGATGACAATGTAGGCCGCGATACCCAGGAGGGAGAGAAGAACGAGACGGATTTTCATGGCAGTGTGTGGCTGAGGTTGGCTGAATCAGGGTTGCGTGACGGTACCGGGGGTCAGCAGGGCTTGAGGAACAGGGTGGCCAGCGGCGGCAGAGCAAGCGAGAGCGTGTACTCCATGCCGTGACACTGTTCCGCCCGGGCGGTGCACACCGGGCCGTTGCCGACCCCGCCGCCACCGTAGACCTCCTGGTCGGAATTGATCAGTTCGCGGTAGTCGCCGCCCCGGGGCACGCCGATGCGGTACCCCTGGCGCACCAACGGGGTGAAGTTGGTGACCACCACGACAAAGTCGGCGGGATCTTTTGCGTAGCGGATGAACGACAACACCGAGTTGTCCGAGTCGTTGGCATCGACCCAGGAGAAGCCGGTCCAGTCGAAGTCGGCCTGATAGAGGGCGGGCTCGTTCTGGTAGACCAGGTTGAGATCGCGCACCAGCCGCTGTACCCCCAGGTGGGTGGGCGCGTTCAGGGCGCCCCATTCCAGGCCGGTGTCATGGTTCCATTCCTGCCATTGGCCGAATTCGCAGCCCATGAACAGCAGCTTCTTGCCCGAATAACCCCACATGAACCCCAGGTAGGCGCGCAGGTTGGCGAACTTCTGCCACTCGTCGCCGCTCATCTTGCCCAGCAGCGATCCCTTGCCGTGCACCACCTCGTCGTGGCTGATCGGCAGGACGAAGTTTTCGTGGAAGGCGTAGAGCATGCCGAAGGTCATCTGGTTGTGGTGATAGCGGCGGAACAGGCTGTCCTTGGTCATGTAGCTGAGGGTGTCGTGCATCCAGCCCATGTTCCACTTGAGGCTGAAACCGAGGCCGCCCAGATAGGTGGGCCGGGAGACCATGGGCCAGGAGGTGGACTCCTCGGCGATGGTGAGCACACCCGGGAACACGCCGTGCACCACCTCGTTGGTCTTGCGCAGGAAACTGATCGCCGCCAGGTTCTCCCGGCCGCCGTATTCGTTGGGAATCCACTCCCCGTCCTTGCGCGAGTAGTCGAGGTAGAGCATGGAGGCCACGGCGTCCACGCGCAGCCCGTCGATATGGTACTTGTCGATCCAGAACAGGGCGTTGGAGATGAGAAAGGCGCGCACCTCGTTGCGGCTGTAGTTGAAGATCAGCGTGCCCCAGTCCTGGTGTTCGCCCTGCAGCGGGTTGGCGTGGGCGTACAACTGGGTGCCGTCGAACAGGTTGAGGCCGGCGCCGTCCTTGGGGAAATGGGCCGGCACCCAGTCGAGGATCACGCCCAGGCCGGCGGCGTGGCACTGGTCGACGAAATACATGAAGTCCTCGGGCGTGCCGAAGCGGCTGGTGGGCGCGAAGAAACCGAGCACCTGGTAGCCCCAGGAGCCGTCGAAGGGGTGTTCGGCAATGGGCAGCATCTCGATGTGGGTGTAGCCCATCTCCTTGACATAGGGGATGAGGGTGGCGGCCATTTCCCGGTAGGTGAGATAGCGCTGGCCCCACTGCTCGTCGGGCTCGCGGCGCCAGGAGGCGAGATGCACCTCGTAGATGGAGATCGGTCCGTCCAGGGGCTGGCGGCCGGCGCGGTTGGCCACCCAGTCGCCGTCCTGCCACTGGTAGCGGTCCAGATCGGCAACCACCGAGCCGGTGCGCGGCCGCTCCTCCATGAAGAAGCCGAAAGGGTCGGCCTTGTCGATGGTCTGCAGATCCTGGGTGGTGATGCGGTACTTGTACACGGAAAACTCGGGCAGGCGCGGGATGAACAGCGACCAGATGCCGGCGTCCGAGGAGTGCATGGGGTGGGCGGCCGGGTCCCAGCCGTTGAAATCACCCACCACCGACACCTGGCGGGCGTTGGGCGCCCAGACGGCGAACACCGTGCCCTTTTTCCCCTCGAACTCCACCAGGTGGGCCCCGAGTTTTTCGTAGGCCCGTTCGTGGGTGCCTTCACTGATCAGGTAACGGTCGAAATGGCTGAGCCAGTCAGCGGGGACGGCCTTGCCGGCGGGAATGGTCTGTTTCATGGCGGAGCGTGCCTCCTGCGGGAAGAATCAAAGAGGAAGGGACAGGGGGCAACTTACCGCATGCACCGGTGAATGTCATGGGGAAAGAACGGCCTTGGCCCGGCCCGGCGGCCGCTGCCGGCCCGGTTTCGCCGGCACTGTCAGGGCCTGCGGTCGTTGAGCAGGTGGGCCCGGCGCCGGCTGTTGCGCAGCCGGGTGAAGAACCGGCGAACGAGCAGGTACGTGCACAGGCCTGCGGGCAGGGCCAGCACCAGGCCGCCGGCGAGCATCACCAGCAGGGCGTCCGTGCCCAGGTCGCCCAGTACCTGGAGACTGTCCCTGATCCCCCTGGTGTGGATCAGCTCGAGGGTGTCGCGCAACCGTTCCCAGCAGAGCCGGCCGGGCAGGAACCAGTCGCCGATCCGCCAGGCAAGCCAGTACTGCGGCACCAGGGTGAGTGGGTTGCTCACCACGGTGGCGGCGAGGATGCCGGCGATGGGGTTGGAGCGGCAGAGCAGGGTGGCGGCGAGAATGAGGATGCTGTGCAGGGGGATGGTCGGGGTGATGCCGATGGCCGCACCGATGGCCGCACCCAGGGCCAGCGAATGGACCGAGCCCTGCAGCCGTTTGAAGCGGTACAGGCGGTAGCGGAGGGCGCGCGGCAGGGACATGGCAGGGGCTCGGGATCAGCGGCGGCGCTCGTTGAGGAGGTGCTTGCTGCGCCGTTTCTCCTGGAATTTTTCGGTCAACCGGTACACCGCGACATAGGTGAAGATGCCGCCGGGAACGGCGAGCACCAGCCCTCCGGACAGCATCACCAGGATGGCGTCCCAGCCGAGTTGCTGGATAATGTGCAGGTTCTCGAGCATGCCGTTCTCCCGGAGATGGGCGATGGCGGCCTGAATGCGCTCCCAGCTGAGCCGGTGTGGTAGTAGGAAGTCCCCGATTTTCCATGAGATATAATACTGGGGAAAAAAGGTGAGGGGGTTGCTGTAGACCGTTGCGGCAATGATTCCGGCCACCGGGTTGGCGCGCAGCAGCAGGGTGAAGAACAGGGTCAGGACGTTGTTCAGGGGCAGGGTCGGAGCGATGCCGATGGCCGCGCCGATGGCGGCGCCCAGGGCGATGGAGCGGGGTGAGCCGCGCAGGCGCAGGAAACGCAGCAGGTAGTAGCGGATGGGCCGGGGAACGGGCATGATGGTGCGATCGATGGTTGAGAGAACAGGGGCAGAAACCCGCTCACCAGTACTGCCAGCTGCCGGTGGCCAGGACAAACAGGGCCAGGCTGATGTTGGTGACCGCATGGGCGGTGACGCAACTGATCAGGTCCCGGCGGTGCATCCACAAGAGGGCCATGAGCAGTCCGTAGGCCAGGGCCGCGGGCCATTCGTGCGGGGCATGGCCGGAGGTGAAGGCCAGCATGGAGAGCAGCACCGCGAACCAGGTCCATCCCCCGGGTTCCACCTCGTTGACCGAGCGCTGGTCAAGGGCGGTGCGCAGCGGTTCACGCACCCGGTTCCGCCACGCCCGGTGCCACTGCAGGCCGAAGCGAAGGAGAAAGCCGCGCATGAGCAGCTCCTCGAACAGCGGCACCACCAGGCCGGCGCTGACGAGCCTGAGGAGAAAGGCCGGGGTGGACCAGGGCTCGGCCTGGGCGGTCGGGACAAAGGGGGCGAGCAGGCCGAGCCATACCACCAGGCCCACCAGGCCCGCACCGGCGCCGACCAGGATCGAGCCGCCCAGGGAACGCGGTCCCCGCAGGGAACAGTACCAGCGCCAGGCCCAGACGAGCAGCAGCGGCACGATCACCAGCCGCAGCAGGTAGCTCGCCTCGGCGGAGAGGTAGTCCCGCGGGATCGAGGCAAGGCCCACGTAGGCGAGATACGGCGCGGCGTAGGGCAGGAGCAGCTGGCGGTTGGTGATCATGGGTGAGGTCCGTGCGTTCCGGGGATCAGGCGGCCGGCGGGCCGGGATCCTTGTCGGCAGCCGCCCGCGCCTCGGCCTGTTCCCGCCGGCGGGTGCGCACCACGTCGAGCACGGCCCAGAGGAGCAGCACCCCGGCGGCAATGCGGTTGAACAGCTGGTGCTGGAGCATCTCCGGATCCGCGGTCAGCCAGCCGTCATAGGCGCACCACAGACCGAAACCGGCCAGGATCGCGGGGAACACATAGGGACTGATCTGCGGCGGGGCGGGTTTGCGGTCGCTCATGGGCTCGTCTCCTGGTCAGCTGGTTGGGGTCAAGGGCGGCGGTTGGGCGGAGGGTGGGCAGAGGGGGGCGAGACTCCGCGTGAGGCCGACAAAATCTTCCAGGCCGAGCGTTTCCGCCCGGGTCGAGGGGTCGATGCCGGCGGCGCGCACCGCTGCCGCCAGCCTGGTCTTGTCGCCGCCCGGGACAACACCGGCCAGGCCATTGAGCAGGGTTTTGCGGCGCTGGCCGAACACGGCGTGGACGATGCGGGTGAACAGGGCGCGGTCGAAGGCGCCCAGGCCCGTCACCCGTGTCGGCTGGGGCTGGAAGGCGATGCGCACCACCAAGGAGTCCACCTTCGGCCGCGGGTGGAACTCGGCCGGACCGACGGAGAGCAGCGGCCGGACCTCGGCGCAGGCGGCGAAGAGCACCGTGGGTACGCCGTACTCCCTGGTGCCCGGGCGGGCCATGAGCCGCAGGGCCACCTCCTTCTGGAGCATGACCACGGCCGAGTCCATCCGCTCGGCCAGGTCGATCAGCCGGAACAGGAAGGGCGAGGAGATCGAATAGGGCAGGTTGGCGACGATCTTCAAACGCCGGTCCGGTTCCACCAACCCGGCCAGGTCGACCTTGAGCACGTCCGCGTGGATGAGGGTGACGTTGGCGGGCAGATCCTGCTCTTCCTCGTGCATGCGGACGATGCCCGCATCCGCCTCCAGGCCGATCACCCGGGCCACGATCGCGCTCAGCGGTCGGGTCAGGGCACCCAGGCCAACACCGACCTCGATGACCGTGTCGTCGGCCTGCAGCCCGGCCAGGTCGATGATGCGGCGGGGGACGCGTTCGCTCACCAGGAAATTCTGGCCGAGCCGCTTGTGGGGGGCCAGCCCCTGGCGCTTGAGCAGTCGGGCGGTGGGTTCGCGGGTCATGGATGGTCAGTTGAGCGGTGAGCGGGAATAGGCGTCATCGTCTGCGGCGAGCAGGCGGCCGGCGAGGAACTGGTGATAGCCGGCCACCGCGATCATGGCCGCATTGTCGGTGCAGTAGGCCGGCTCGGGCAGGAACAGAGAAAGCCCGCGGTCGGCGCAGCGCTGGCTGAGCGCGGCGCGCAGCCGGGGGTTGGCGGCTACGCCGCCGCCGAGGACCACCCGGCGGTGGCCGGTGCGCTCCGCTGCGAAGAGGGTCTTGTCCACCAGCACCTCGACCACCGCCTCCTGGAACGAGGCGCACAGGTCGGCCTTCGGCAGGGGCGCGCCGCTGCGGCGCAGCCGGTCCACGGCCGTGGCCACCGAGGTCTTCAGCCCGCTGAAGCTGAAGTCCAGGCTGTTCTCGCCCAGCCGGGCGCGGGGGAAGGCGATGGCCTGCGGGTCACCGGCCGTGGCCAGCCGGCTGATCACCGGCCCGCCCGGATAGCCGAGGTCGAGCAGCTTGGCCACCTTGTCGAAGGCCTCGCCGGCGGCATCGTCGCGGGTGCGGCCCAGGCGGGTGCAGGTGAGCGGGTCTTCCACCGCGAACAGGGCGGTGTTGCCGCCGGAGACGATCAGGGCGGTGTAGGGAAAGGCGGGCGGATGCTCGGTCAGCAGGCAGGAGAGCAGATGGCCGGCCATGTGGTCGACCCCGACCGCGGGCAGGCCGCGCACCAGGGCCAGGGCCTTGGCAAAGGTGAAACCGACCAGGAGTGAGCCGACCAGGCCCGGTCCCCGGGTGGCGGCGACCAGGTCGATGTCGTCCAGGGTGGTGTCCGCTTCGGCCAGGGCCTGGTCGACCACCGGGCGGATCATCTCGATGTGCCGCCGCGAGGCCAGCTCGGGCACGATGCCGCCGAAGCGGGCGTGGATCTCGTTCTGACTGCTCACCACCGAGGCAAGCACGCGCAGCTCGCTGTCGACCACGGCGGCCGCGGTGTCGTCGCAGGAGGTTTCTATGGCCAGGATGCGCATGCGCCGTCGGTTGCAATCCCCAGGGGAGAGTGGTATCAGTATCGGCCTGCAGCCATCCCTGCGGATGGCCGGACAGCCGCGGAAAAACCCACCATACCCGATGACAGACGAAATGACCAGTTCAGCCCCGGGCGAAAACAGCCTGACCGACCTCTTTTCCCGCACCATCTCCTACCTGCGCCTGAGCCTGACCGACCGCTGCAACCTGCGCTGCCTGTACTGCGTCGGCGAGGACGAGGCCGGCGGCTGCCTGGAGCGACTGCGTCACGACGACCTGCTCAGCTACGAGGAACTGCTGCGGGTGGTGCGGGTGGCGGTGGCCATGGGCATCACCAAGGTGCGCCTCACCGGCGGTGAGCCGCTGGTGCGCCGCGGGGTGCTTGATTTCATCCGCGAACTGACCCGGATCGACGGCCTGGACGACGTCCGCCTGACCACCAACGGCGTGCTCCTGGCCCAGTCCGCCGGGGCGCTGCGCGCCGCCGGGGTGAGCAAGGTCAATGTCAGCCTCGATTCGCTCCGGCCCGAGCGGGTGGCCGAGATCACCGGGGTGGACTGTTTCGCCGCGGTCTGGCGGGGCATCCAGACTGTGCTCGCCCTCGGCTTTGCCCCGGTGAAGGTGAACATGGTGGTCATGCGCCACGTCAACGACGACGAGATCCTCGATTTCGCCCGCCTCACCCTGCATCTGCCCCTGCAGGTGCGTTTCATCGAGTTCATGCCCATCGGCCCGTCCAGCCGCTGGACCCCGGACACCTGTGTGGGCAGCGACGAGATCATGGCGCGGATCGAACCCCTGGGCCGGCTCATCCCCCAGGAGAAGGTGCGCAGCGACGGCCCGGCGCGGGTCTTCCGGCTGGAGGGCGGGGTCGGCTCGCTCGGCTTCATCAGCCCGATCAGCCATCATTTCTGCGATCGCTGCAACCGCTTGCGGCTCACCTCGGCCGGCGGTCTGCGCTCCTGCCTGCTGCACGACGAGGAGGTCGACCTGCGCGCCGTGCTCCGTGACCCGAACTGCGACGAGGCAGCCATCCGCGCGGCCCTGCTCACCGCCATCCGCAACAAGCCCCAGGGCCATCACCTGCGCGAGCGGCTGGCCGCGGGCGGCGACTGCCACGGCCGCATGTCCCGCATCGGCGGTTAGGCCGCCCGTCCCTTCCTCCTCTTCAGACGCCCCGCCGCAACCAGGCCTCGATCCGGTCGAAGGCCTCGATGATCTCTCCCTCCTCGCCGCCGAAGGAAAGGCGCAGGTGCCCCTCGCCGCCCACACCGAACTGGCCGCCCGGGATGGTGATCACCCGCGCGCCGTGCAGCACCTGCCTGGCCACGACCTGCGAAGGCTCATCTGAAAACAGATAGCGGGCCATGACGTAGAAGGCCCCGCGCGGCTTCACGTACTCGAAAAATTCGCCCAGCCGGTCGAGCCGGGCGCAGCAGAGTGCCCGCCGTTGCCCCATCCGGGCGCAGGCGTCCGCCAGCCAGGCCGGGTCGCCGTCCAGGGCGGCCAGGGCCGCGTGCTGCGACGGAGTGGGCGCGCAGATGGCGGTGGCATCGTGCACCTTCATGATCTGCTCCATCAGTTCGGCCGTCGCCGCCACATAGCCGATCCGCCAGCCGGTGAGGGCGTACTTCTTGGACAGCGAACCCACGGCGACCACCCGGTCGCGGTAGCGCGCCTCGGAGAGCGGCGCGAACGGCTGCTCCGCCTCGTACACCAGGTAGTCGTAGGTCTCGTCGGTGATCACCACCAGCCCGTGGGCCACGGCCAGGTCGCACACGGCCCGCACCCCAGCCTCGTCGAACAGGTTGCCGGCGGGGTTGCCCGGGTTGCAGAGCACGATCGCCCGGGTGCGCGGTGTGATCGCCCGCTGCAGCGCGGCCAGGTCCAGGTTCCAGTGCCGGTCGAGCGGCGCGAATACCGGCACGCCGCCGGCCAGGTGCACCTGTTCGATGTAAGAGGCGTAGGTGGGCGAGGGCAGAATCACCTCGTCGCCCTGGTCCACCACCGTGAGCATGGTGGCGAGCAGCCCCTCCATGCCGCCCACGGTGCAGCAGAGCTCGGTTTCCGGGTCGATGTGCACGCCCTTTTCCTCGGCCAGCAGGCGGGCGATGCGCTGGCGCAGGGCGGGCATGCCGGTCTGCAGGGTGTATTTGCCGCTGGTCGGGTCCTCGCGCAGGGTCCGGCAGACCGCAGCCACCACCGCGGGCGGGGTGGCGAACGAGGGCACGCCCTGGCCGAGGCTGACGCAGCCGCCGATACGGGCCGCCTCCTGGGCCATGAGCTTGGTGGCCGAGGCGGTGATGGCGCGGACGCGCCGGCTGACGGGAAGGGTGCGGTTCATGGAAAGATCTTGCCCGGGTTGAGGATCTGGTTGGGGTCAAACAGGGCCTTGATGCGCCGCTGCAGGTCGATGCTTCGCTCCGTCAGTTCCAGCGGGAGAAAGGGTCGCTTGGCCAGACCGATGCCGTGCTCGCCGGAGATGGTGCCGCCCAGGTCGAGCACCAGGCGCAGCAGTTCTTCGGCCACCCGGTCCATCTGTTCCTGGCGGTCCGGGTGCTGGCTGGTGATGTTCAGGTGGATGTTGCCGTCGCCGGCATGGCCGAAGGCGAAGATCTCCACCCCGTGCCGGGCCTCGTGCGCCGCCAGGGCATCGACCAGGGTGGCGATCTGCGACAGGGGCACGACCACGTCCTCGCTCAGGTAGAGGGCGGCGTGGTCGTGGATGCGCAGGCTCACCTGCCGGCGCACCTGCCAGATCTGCTGCCGTTCCGCCTCGTTCCGGGCGCGCAGCACCCGGGTGGCGCCCTCGCGGGTCATCACCGCCACCACCTCGGCCATCTCCGCTTCGATCGGTGCGGCCGGTCCGTCCAGTTCGACGATGAGCAGCGAGGGGCGCTCGCCCGGCACGGCAAAGGGCAGCAGCTCGCCGATGAGCGCCAGGCAGCGGTAATCGAGGAACTCGATGGCGCTGGGCAAATGGCCCTCGGCCATGACCCGGGCCACGGCGCGCATGGCGTCGGCCATGGAGGCGAAGGTGCAGAGCACGCCGGTGGTGGCCGCCGGTTTGGGCAGGAGCTTGAGGGTCAGGGCGGTGATCACCGCCAGCGTTCCCTCGCAGCCCACCAGCAGGTTGGTCAGGTCGTAGCCGACCACGCCCTTGCGGGTGCGCACGCCGGTGGTGATCAGGCTGCCGTCGGGCAGGACCGCCTCCAGGCCGAGGATGTAGTCGCGGGTGGTGCCGTACTTGACGCAGGCCGGGCCGCCGGCGTCGGTGGCGGCGTTGCCGCCGATGGTGCTCAGCTCCATGCCGGCCGGGTCGGGCGGGTAGAAGAGGCCCCGGGCGGCCGCGGCCTCGCGCACCCGCAGGCTGATGGCTCCGGCCTCGACCTCCATGGTGAAATTGGTGGTGTCGATGGTGCGGATGGCGTCGAGACCGCGGGTGGAGAGGACCACGCCCCCCAGGTCGGCCAGGCAGGCCCCGGCCAGGCCGGAACCGCCGCCCCGGGGCGTGACCGGGAAACGGTGGCGGTTGGCCAGGGTAAGCAGGGCCTGGACGTCGGCCACGCTGTGCGCGCACACCACCAGCTCGGGAAGATGGCGCAGGCAGGAGGCGTCGCCGGCATAGTCCTCCAGCCGGGCGGGTTCGGTGATGAGGGCGCCGGGCGAGAGGCGGGCTTCCAGTTCGGCGCGGATGGCCGGGGTGATCGGCGAATAGGCGGTCATGGGTGATCGGGGTGGAAAAAGGGAGGGGCCGGGCGGATCACTGCTGGCCGAAACCGGGGATGGCCAGCCGCTGTTCGAGCCGCTTGAGCAGGAGGATGGCCACGGTCACCAGGGCCAGGTAGTAGAGGCCGATCACGGCGAACACCTCGGTGAAGCGGAAGTACTCGGCGGCAATGGTCTTGCCCTCGCCGGTCAGCTCCATGCAGGTGACCACGTAGGCCAGCGAGGAATACTTGATCAGGTAGACGATCTCGTTGCCGCAGCCGTGCAGGCTGCGGCGGAAGGCCTGGGGCACGATGATCCAGCGGATGGTCTGCCAGCCGGTGAAGCCCAGCGCCTGGGCGCCGTGGTACTGGCCGCTCTTGATGGACAACAGGGCGCCGCGCACGTACTCGGACTGGTAGGCGCCGCTGCAGAGCATGAAGCCGATGACCGCGGCCAGATAGGGGGTGAGATAGAGCCCCAGGTTGGGCAGCCCGAAGTAGAGCACGAACAGCTGCACCACCAGCGGCGTGCCGCGGAACAGGGCCGCGTAGCCATTGCCCAGCCACCGCATCCAGGGCCGGCCGAACACCCGCACCGCTCCGGCGAACACGCCGATGGCCACCCCGCCCGCGGCCGAGGGCACGATCAGGGCCAGGCTCATCAGGAGGCCGCGGTTGAGGCTGGTGAGCAGGTCCTGGTAGAAGGGCGAGAGGTCCATCGGTCAGCCGCCGTCGGAGATCTCGTTGAGCCGGTCGCAGAACCCCTGGCTCTTGCTGGCGTTGCCGGGCGCGAGCAGCTGGGCCGGCGACCCCTGTTCGACGATGTCGCCGCCCGCCATGAACAGGATCTCGTCGGCCAGGGTGGCGATCAGGCTGATCTGGTGGGTGGCCATGATCATGGTCATGCCCTGGGCGGCCAGGTTGCGGATCACCGCGATCACCTCGCCGATCAGCTCCGGGTCGAGCGCCGAGGTGGGCTCGTCGAGCAGCAGCACCTTGGGGTCCATGGCCAGGGCCCGGGCGATGGCCACCCGCTGCTTCTGGCCGCCGGAGAGCTGGGCCGGGTAGAGATGGCCCTTGTCGCCCAGGCCGACCTGGTCGAGTTCGATGCGCGCCCGCTGCTCGGCCTCGCGCCGGCCGGCCTTTTTCACCTTGCGCAGGGCGATGGTAATGTTGTCGAGGGCCGAGAGGTGGTCGAACAGGTTGAAATCCTGGAAGATCATGCCCACCTGCTGGCGCAGCCGGTACAGGTCGGGCTTGCTGTGCAGGTCGATCCGCCCGCCGTCCAGCCAGATTTCGCCGGAGTCGGGCTGGACCAGGCAGTTGAGGCACTGCAGCAGGGTCGATTTGCCGCCGCCGGAGGGACCGATGAGCACCTTGATCTCGCCCTTGCCGAGCGTCAGGCTCGCGCCCTTGAGGATGCAGGCGGCGCCGTAGCTTTTGGTCAGGTTCTCCACCCGGAGGATGGGCGTTGTTGCAGCGGTCATGGCATGTCCTGGTGGGTGTAGCCGGGAATGCGCAGCCTGTGTTCCAGCCGGCGCAGGGCGGCCACGCCGAGCCAGGTGAGCAGGTAGTAGAGCAGGCCGGCGGTGAGGTAGAGCGGCAGGTGCTGGTAGGTGCGCGAGGCGACGAACTGGGTGCGGGCCATGATTTCCGGCGCGCCGATGACAAAGGCGAGCGCCGAGTCCTTGAGGATGATCGAGTATTCGTTCGACCAGGCGGGAATGGAAAGACGCAGGATCTGCGGCAGGACGATGGCGCGGATGGCCTGCCCGTCGCTCATGCCGAGCGCGCTGGCGGCGCGGAACTGGCCCCGGGGCAGGCTGAGGATGGCCCCGCGGAAGATGTTCGCCTGGTAGGCGCCGGTGGTCAGGCCGAGGATCAGGGCCATGGACAGGATGGCGCTGATGTGCAGGCCCATCCAGGTGAACAGGCCGTAGTAGAAGAGAAAGAGCAGGACGATGACCGGCACGCCGCGGAAAAACCAGACGTACAGTTCGAGCAGCCACCGCACCGACCGGTTGCCGTACACCAGCCCCACGGCCATGACCACGCCCAGCACCAGGCCGAGCAGCATGGCGCCGAGGACAATGGCCGCGGTGTTGAGCGTGCCCTGGAGGAGAAAGGGCAGACTGTCGAGGACGACGTTCAGGCTTGGCAACATGGCGGGCGGCGGTTCTCGGAGAACCCGGGCGGGTGGGCGCGTGGCCGGGTGGCGGCGGTGCTGCCGGACTCCGGTGGCCCGCACCCCGGGCCAGACCGGGCCGGGAGGCGCGATTCCGCACCTCCCGGCCGTGGCCCGCGCGGGTGCATCAATGGAGGTCGTACTTCTTCTTCAGCGCTTCCCACTCGGGCGAGGCCATGATTTTCTTCAGGCTGGCGTTGACCTTGGCGAGCAGTTCGGTGTCCTCCTTGCGGACGGCGTAGCCGAAGTCTTCTTCCTCCATGCCGAAGGTGCCGAGGATCTGGACCTCCTTCTTGGCGGCGGCGTCGCGGGCCGGGGCGTCATCCATGGCGGCGGCGTCGATGCGGCCGTTGAGCACGTCCTCGATGGCCAGCGGCGAGGAGGCGTAGGTCTTGAGCTCGAAATTCCAGCCCCGGGCCGCGGCCTGCTCCTTGAGCCACTTGGCCTCGGTGGTGCCCTGCTGCACGCCCAGCTTCTTCTTGCCGGTGAGCATGTCCTCCACGGTGAGCGGTGAGCCTTTCCTGGTGACGAACACCTGCTTGATCACCCAGTAGGGAATGGTGAAATTGACCTGTTTGAGCCGGTCTTCGTTGATGCTCATGCCCGAGGCGATGATGTCGATCTTTTTGGTGAGCAGGCTGGTGATGATGCCGTCCCACTCGATGGCCTGGTGGGTGACCTCCATGCCGAGGTCCCTGGCGATCCAGTCCATAACCTCGACGTCGAAACCGCTGGGTTGGCCGGTCTTGTCGATGAAGGCAAACGGCGGGAAATTGGCGTCGATGCCGTTGACCAGCTTGCCGGCGGCCTGGGCCTGGGCGGTGATCAGCAGCAGTCCGCTGACGAGGAGCAGCAGCAGGGAGCGTTTCATGTTCTCTCCTTGGGTGTGGGGGGGGGCGAGTCGGGATGGCTCCGGCCGGATCGGCGGTGGCCAGCGGCGGGAGCGATTTGCCTGTACGGCCGCTTGTATAGTGAAAAACCCCCGGGGTGTCAATGGCATTCACCGGGCGGGGCAGGGACGGGCGGCAGTGCCGGGTTGGCTCAGCCCTGGCGGCGCTGTTCGAGTTCGTCCCAGCGGTCGTAGAGCTGGCCGATCTTCTCCTGCAGTTCCTGCTGTTCCTCCCAGTAGCGGTGCAGCTGGGCCGGGTCGGCCATCACCCGCTCCGAGCCCATGAGCGCCTCCAACTCGCCCAGTCGGGCCTCGGCGGCAAGGATGCGCTCCTCCATGCGGTCATATTCGCGCTGGTCCAGGTAGGAGAGCCGGCCGGGCCGGGAGGTGGCTGCGGTGCCGGTGCCGGCCGGGGCCTGGACGGCGCGCGCCTTTTCCCTTTTCAGGGCGGCCTGTTCCTCTGCCTGCAGGGCCTCCAGCCACTGCTCGTAATCGGCGAAGAATCCGGTGTTGCCCCGGCCATCGAAACCGAGCACCGTGGTGCAGACCCGGTCGAGCAGGAAGCGGTCGTGGGTGACGAGCACGAGTGCGCCGGGAAATTCACTGAGGCTTTCCTCGAGCACGTCCAGGGAAGGGATGTCCAGGTCGTTGGTGGGCTCGTCGAGCAGGAGGATGTCCGCCGGCCGGAGCATCAGCCGGGCCAGCAGGATGCGCGCCTGCTCGCCGCCGGAGAGCCGCTCCACCGGCGTGTCCAGCTGGTCCGGACGGAACAGGAACCGCTTGGCCCAGCTGACCACGTGCACGCTCTGCCCCTGGTAGAGGACGCTGTCGCCCTCCGGGGCCAGGGCGCGCCGCAGGGTCAGGGTGGTGTCCAGCTGTTCGCGCCGCTGGTCGAAGCTGACGATGCGCACCTGGTCGGCCAGGGTGATGGTGCCCCGGTCAGGCGCACAGCCCTCCGGGTCGCCGGCCGCGGCGAGGATCTGCATCAGAGTGGACTTGCCGCTGCCGTTGCGGCCGAGCAGGCCGAGCCGGGTGCCCGGACCCAGGGTCAGGTCCAGATCGGTGAACAGCGGCCGGCCGCCATAGCCCTTGGCCAGGCCGGTGGCGGTGAGCAGTTTCTTCGTTTTCCGGCCGGTACCGTCGAAACTGATGCCCACCTGGCCGGCGGACCGGTTGCGGTCGCGCACCCCGGTGAAGGCCTCCTGCAGCCGTCCGGCCTCTTCGATCCGGTAGCGGGCCTTGGTGGCGCGCGCCTTGGGACCGCGGCGCAGCCACTCGGTCTCGCGACGCAGGCGGTTGGCCAGCCGTTCCTCCAGGTTCTGCCGCTGGAGAAGGAAATCCGTCTTTTTTTCGAGGAAATCGGCGTAGCCGCCGCGCACCTGGAAGGAGCCGTCGGGATAGACCGGCGCCAGCTCGATCACCCGGTTGACCGTGTTCTCGAGGAAGCGGCGGTCATGGCTGACCATGAGCAGGGCGGCCGGGCCGTCGGCCGACGGTGCCAGCAGCAGCTGCTCCAGCCAGAGGATGCCCTCGATGTCCAGGTGGTTGGTCGGCTCGTCCATGACGAGCACGTCCGGCCGGCCGACCAGGGCCCGGCACACGGCCAGCCGCTTGCGCCAGCCGCCGGACAGCTCCCGCACCGGCTGGAGCGGGTCGTCGAAGCCGGCCCGGCTGAGCACGGCCAGCGCCCGGCTGTAGCGCTCGGCCTCGTCCATGTCCAGGTCAGCGGCCGCGGCGAGCAGGTTGTCGACGCAGTTGGCCGTGTCGTCGAACATGTCCTCCTGGGCGAGGTAGGCGGTGCGGGCCAGCTTCTGCAGGGCGACCGTGCCGCTATCGGCCGGCTCAAGGCCGCAGAGGATGCGCAACAGGGTCGACTTGCCCGAGCCGTTCGGGCCGATCAGCCCGATCCGGTCGCCGCGGTCCACTCCCAGGCTGACCCCGGTGAACAGGGTCTGGGCGCCAAAGGCCTTGGCCAGTCCCTGGCCGCTGAGCAATGCGCACATACCGCTGCCGCAGCCGCCCTAGGCGATACCGTTGAGGCTGATGTCGTCGGCCCGCGGGTAGGAGCCGAGCAGTTCGTAGTAGGCGCAGATCTGGCGCAGGATGTTGCACGCCTCGTGGATCGCGGGATCCTCGATGTGGCCGATCATGTCCAGGAAGAACATGTACTTCCACTGCTTGTCCTTGGTCGGCCGGCTCTCGATCTTGGCCAGGTCGATGTTTTTCGCGGAGAGGATGGTGAGGATCTCGTTGAGCGCGCCGGGCCGGTTGATCAGGCCGATGAGGATCGAGGTCTTGTCGCAGCCGCTCTTCTTCGGCGACTTGCGGCCGATGACCAGGAAGCGGGTGGTATTGCCCTGGTAGTCCTCGATGCCCCGCACCACCACCTGCAACCCGTAGGTGCTGATCGCCAGCGAACTGGCGATGGCGCCGATGTTCGGGTTGTTGGCCGCCATCTGGGCGGCGGTGCCGGTGGAGAACACGTCCAGGGTGGGGATCTTGGGCAGGTTCTTGCGCAGCCAGTTGCGGCACTGGGCGAGCGGCTGGGAGTGGGAGGCCACGGTCTGGATGTCCTCGATGTTGCCCGAGCGGCAGACCAGGTTGTGGGAGATGGCCAGTTGGATCTCGCCGCAGATCTGCACCTTGTACCTGAGGAAGGCGTCCAGCGAATAGGTGACCGCGCCCTCGATGGAATTCTCCACCGGCACGATGCCGTACTGCACGCGTTCCTTTTCCACCTCCTCGAACACCTCGGCAATGGACTCCATGGCCCGGTAGTCCGCGCTCTGGCCGAAATACTTGACCGCGGCCAGGTGGGAGAAGGTGGCCTCCGGCCCCAGGTAGCTGACGATGGCCTTGCGCTGCGACAGCCGGCAGGTGGTGATGATTTCGTGGAAGATGGAGCGCAGCGCCTTGTAGGGGAACACGTCGTTGTTGTTCGCCTTCAGCCGCTCGTAGATCTCCAGTTCGCGCTGCGGGTCCCACTTGGCCCGGCTGGTCTCGTCCTTGAGCAGGCCGATGGTTCGGGCGCAGTCGAGCCGCTCCTTGAGCAGTTCGAGGATGGTGTCGTCAATCTGGTCGATGCGCTGGCGCACCTGCGGGATGCTCGGTTTGTCGCTCATGATGGCTGTGGGTGGCTGGGAATCAGGTGGCTGCCGCGGCCCGGCGGACAACGGTTCATGCCTGCGCGGTGGCGGCAGGGGCCGTCCGGCGGCACCGACCGGTCCGTTCCGGCTGGGCAGGGCTGTCTGAAACAGGACAATATAGCAGGTGTGCCTTGATATGGAAACAGCGAAGGACGACTGCGGTGAGGCGCGACACGGAACCCGCCGGGTCGATCGGCCCGGTTCGCCCGGAAATTATTGTCTTGCCAGACCGGGGGCGGCTGGTTATGGTAGGGCGAAACATTCTTGAGCATTTCCTTTTTTTCGCTATCCTGCGCGGTTCTCACCCTTCCTCCTTCGATACCGGAAAATTCGTGCTTGTTCCCTTCACTTTTCCGGATCGAAACATGAAACTGTTCATCGGCAGCCTGCCCTACACCGTCACCGAAGCTGAACTGACCGAACTTTGCGGCCAGTACGGCACGGTGGTCAGCGCCAAGTTGATCCTCGACCAGTTTTCCGGCCAGCCCAAGGGGTTCGGGTTCGTCGAAATGGCCACCCGCTCGGAAGGCCACAAGGTCATGGAAGGACTGAACGGGGTGCAGTACAACCACCGCACCCTGGTCTGCAACGAGGCGAAACCGCCGGCCCGCAAGGGCGCCCGGCGCCGCTGAGGCCCGCTTCCTGATTTTTCCCCAGGTACACGACATCTGCGCGACACGCATTGCCCTGAAGCGGAACCGTGGTTGCCTTTGCAGGCGCACACCCGCCGCCTGTCGCGCTTTTTTCCGTCCGTCCTTACGGTAACGGACGATTATCCCTTTGACGCGATCAGCGATGCTTGGACCCGGACGGTCAACAGCGGCACCAGGGGCCGCGGCCGGTCCGGCCGGAGCGGTCGGATGATTGCAGGAGTTTTCATGAGTTTTGACGATTTTCAGTTCAACGACCACATCGCCGGTGCGATCCGGCGGTGCGGATTCACCACCCCTACCCCCATCCAGCAGCAGGCGCTCGGCTCGGTACTGGCCCGGCGGGACATGCTCGGCCTGGCGCAGACCGGCACCGGCAAGACCGCTGCCTTCGCCCTGCCGACCGTCCAGCACCTGATGGCAACCGGCGCCACCGGCCGGCCGCGGGCCCTGGTCATCGCGCCCACCAGGGAACTGGCGGAGCAGATCAACGAGTTCGTGCGCACGGTCATCGCCGGCACCCCGCTGCGCAGCCTGTCCGTCTACGGCGGCGTCGGCAAGCCGGGCCAGGTCGAACGCATCCGCCGCGGGGTCGACCTGATCGTGGCCTGCCCCGGCCGGCTTTTGGACCTGCTCAACGATCGCGCCGTGGACCTGGGCGGGATCGAGACCCTGATCCTGGACGAGGCCGACCATATGTTCGACAAGGGCTTCCTGCCCGATATCCGGCGGATCCTGCGGCAGGTGCCGAAGAAGCGGCAGACGCTCGTGTTCTCGGCCACCATGCCCGCCGAGATCCGTCATCTGGCCGAGGAGATCCTCACCGACCCGGTGACCGTGCAAATCAACCCCACCCGCTCGGTGGACGCCATCAGCCACCAGGTGATCAGCGTCGAGCAGAGCCGCAAGACCGACCTGCTCGTCCACCTGCTGGCGAGCGAGCCGATGACCTCGACCCTGGTGTTCGCCCGCACCAAGCACAAGGCCAAGGGCCTGGCGCAGAAACTGGTCCAGGCCGGCTTCCGGGCCACCTCGCTGCAGGGCAACCTGTCGCAGAACCGCCGCCAGCAGGCCCTGGACGGGTTCAAGGACGGCACCTTCGCGGTGCTCGTGGCCACGGACATCGCTGCCCGCGGCATCGACGTGGCCGGCATCTCGCATGTGATCAACTATGACATGCCGGATACCGCCGAAGCCTACATCCACCGCACCGGCCGCACCGGCCGGGCCAGCCGCACCGGCGAGGCGGTGAACTTTGCCACCGCCGAGGACCGCCGCATGCTCATCACCATCGAGCGTTCGCTCTCCCGCCGGATGGATCGGCGCGAGATCGCCCTGCCGGCGGTGGCCCGGCAGGAACCGGCGACCCGACAGGAGCCGGCGGCCCGGCAGACACCGGCCGCACCCCGAGGCGGTCAGCGGCGTCAGGGTCAGGCCGCGGCCAAACCCGCCTCCGCCACCCGTCGCGAGGGCCGTCCCGCCAGGGCCGGCGTGTTCGGCCTGGGTGGTCGCGGCAACAGATGAGTTTCAGGCACACCCTGAAAGACAACGTCGGAGCGCCGCAGCGGCCATCCGGCATCACCGGTCCCTGTCGGACCGGTCATACCCGTGCGGTACAGAGCCGCACTCTTCACAAGGAGCAGCACAGATGGTAGAAGGAACGGTTAAATGGTTCAATGATGCAAAAGGATTCGGCTTCATCGAGCAGGAAGGCGGCAAGGACGTGTTCGTCCATCACTCCGCCATCCAGGCGGACGGGTTCAAGTCCCTTCAGGAGGGCGAACGCGTCAGCTTCGATGTGGTTGACGGCGCCAAGGGCCCGTCGGCCGCCAATGTCGTGAAGCGTCGCTAATTGCCGTGCCCGCAACCGCGGACCCTTCCCCTCCGGGTGGGGTCCGCGGCCTGCGGCAGGGCGGGACACCGCTGTCAACGGGAGGACAGATTGGCACGAAGGACAAACTACAAGCAGGAAAAACGGGCGAAGGAACTGGACAAGATCAAAAAGAAAGAGGCCAAGAAGGAACGCAAGCTGCAGCGGGAGACCGCCACTGCGGACGAGCCGGAATACCGGCAGGATCCGCAGGAAGCCGTGGACGGGCCGGGGGAAGAAAGGGATGCGGACAACTGACCGGCAGGTGCCGGCCGGTTGTCCGCATTCGCGTTTGTAAGGGGGAAGGACAGGCTCAGGCGGCGCGCAGGCCGAGGGTTTCGTGGATGTGGGCCACCGCTTCCTGCGGCAGGGCCAGGCCGTTGGCGAGTTGTGCCATGTACTGCTGTTCGGCCGGGGTGTCCACCTCGATGGCCAGCAGCGAGGCCGCGTAGACCTCGGCGGCGAGTTCCTGGGAGCCCGCCGCCTCGTCGATGATCCCCTGCAGGTCCATGGGCTTGTTCGCTTCGGTGAGGAAGAAGTTCTTTTCCGCCTCGGTGAGACCGTCATCGTCGAGTTTGCCGATGATCTTGCTGATCTCGGTTTCGTCGATGCGGCCGTCCGCCTTGGCCGCGTTGATCATGGCGCGGACGATGGTCTGCGCCTGGGCCTCCACCTGCGCCTGGTGCAGGGGCGTATCCTCGTCGAGGAGGGCCTTGGGCACCTGTGGCTGCTGGCCGGCCTTCTGCAGGGCGGCAAAGGCCAGTGAGGCCAGCAGCGCCAGCCCGCCACCACCGACGGCGCCCCGGGTGGCGCCCCGGCCGCCGCCGAGAATGGCCCCGGCCAGGGCACCGAGGCCGCCCGCGGCCGAGCGGTTGTTGGCGAGCGAGCCGAGGACGTTGCCGAGCACGCCGCCCAGGCCGCTGCCCGCGCCGCCCCGTGCACCGGCGCCACCGCCGAGGACGCTGCCGAGCAGGTCACCGAGGCCGCCGCCTGCGCCGCTCTGCCGGGAACCACCACCCATCACCTGACCGAGCAGGTCGGTCAGGGCGCCGAGACCGTCCCTGCCGCCCAGGGCGCTGGTGGTGCGGTCGACGCTCGACTGGCTCATGCCAGCCTTGATCAGGGTGCCGAGAAGATCCGTAAAATTGGCCATGGTGTGCACCTCCTGCACAAAGGGTTGTCCAAGGTGACGGGCCGCCATTGCGGCCGGTCCCGCGCCGCCGCTGGCGGAAAGCCGCCGGGCTCGCCAGCCGGGACCTTTCGGTGGTCGGGAAAACACCTGCATGGTACCGGCTGGCGTTGTTCCGGTCGAGCCTTAATGCGGCCGCCCGCCCGCTGCTTACCGATTCTTTACGGCACCACCGGCCCGGTCCCGCCGGTGCTGGGCCAAGGCGGCAACTCTGCCGCAGAAACGCTGCCGCAAGGCCCGGCGGCCGGCCGTGGTTGTCCGCCGGTGCCGGCAGGGCCGTGAAAAAGGCGTCCGGCATCCCGGCGCCCCGCATTTTCGTCCTTGCCTCCGGCCCGCTTTGCGCTACAGTTTGGCAAGTTGCATTCCTGCACAGCGGTTTTTCCCTTCAAAAACAAGAGGCGTGGACAATGAAACAGAAACAGCGCAGGCAGTCGCGGATCATGGTGTGTTTACTGGTCATGTTCGCCTGGGTGACCGTGGAGGGTGCCTGCTCCCCGGTCCGGGCGGAACTTTCCCGCCAGTTCCGCGAACAGCTGCAGCGCCAGTATGAGCAGGGGTACATCCCCGATGCGACCAGGAACATGTCCTATGAACAGCGGCTGGCGATCAAGAAGAAGCAGCAGCTCCTGGAGAAGGAGCGGGGCCGGCGGCAGGCGGTGCAGCCGCCGCCCGCCCGGCCGCCGTGGGACCGGGAACGGCGCGAGCGGTATGACAACCGCAGGGAAGAGAGCAGGCACGACCGTGTCTACCGGTACTGCGAGGACCGCTGGCGGCCGGGAAGCCGCGAGTTCAACCGCTGCCTGCGCGGCGACAGCCGCGAGATGTTCAACAACGGCCGCTCGCGTGACCGCTACGACCGCTACGACCGAG
Source organism: uncultured Desulfobulbus sp. (assembly GCA_964567725.1). Taxonomy (GTDB): domain Bacteria; phylum Desulfobacterota; class Desulfobulbia; order Desulfobulbales; family Desulfobulbaceae; genus Desulfobulbus. The sequence goes on from CAZMNU010000006.1 coordinate 40,666, forward strand.
CCGACCGGTACGAGGAGCGCTACTACGACGGCCGTCCCTGGCGCTACTGAAGCCGGGCCGCAGCCGGGTCAGCGCGTGCGGATCGCCACCCGGTCGTTGAGAAACGCCTTCACCGCGCCGATGGTCACCTCCCGCCGGTGCAGGATTCCGGCGGCCAGGGCGGCCTCGGCACGGGTGCGGGTGAACACCTCCAGGTAGTGCTCGCTGCAGCCGGCGCCGCTCGAGGCGATCACCGGCACGGTGACCGCCGAGCGGACGGCGTTGATCAGCTCCAGGTCAAAGCCCGCGCCCGTGCCGTCGCGATCGATGCAGTTGAGCAGGATCTCGCCGGCGCCGAGCTGTTCGCACACCCGGGCGAGCGTCACCGCGTCCACCGGGCGGCCTTCGCGGCCGCCGCGGATGGTGCACTGGTACCAGCAGTAGCGTTCGCCATTCGGGCCGGGCACAGCGGTTTCGATCACCGTGTGCGGCACCGTGTCCGGAGCGCTGACGTACACCCGCCGCGGGTCCACGGAAAGCACCACGGCCTGGTTGCCGTACACCCGGGCGATCTGCTCGATGGATGACAGCCCGCTGGCCGCACCGTTTCTGAGTACCTCCTCGACGATCAGCACCGCGTCCGAGCCGATGGACACCTTGTCGGCGCCGGCGCGGAAATAGCGGGCGGCCACGTCCAGGGCGCTGTGGCGGTGGCCGTTGCAGTCCGTGAAATCGCGGATGCCGCCGCCGATGGTGAGCGGCACGAACACGTTCTTCGAGGTCTCTTCGAGCACCTGCAGAAGCGGCAGGTCCTCCAGCGGAAAATCGCGGAACCCGGTGATGTTGAGGAAGGTGATCTCGTCCGCCCCCTGTTCGTAGTAGTCGCCGGCCATCGCCACCGGGTCGCCCAGGTTGCGCACCGCGCCGCCCTCGCGCACGTCGTACTGGTCGCCCTTGGTGACCACCAGGTCGCCGCGGTCGTTGGCGCGCACGTCCAGGCAGGCGATGAGCCGCTTGGCCAGGGTGGTGGTCCCGGGGCAGGCGCTCAGGCGCACGCTCTCCCGGCTGCCGGCAAGGAAGTTCTCCAGGATCCGCAGCCCGGCCGGGCCGCTCTTTTCCGGGTGGAACTGGGTGGCCACCAGCTGGCCGCGCTGGACCGCGCTGGCGAATTCGTAGCCGTAATCGGTGGCGGTGAGCACGTCGGCCCTGTCCTCGGGCACGGCATGGTAGGAGTGGACGAAGTAGAATTTTTCGTCGCCCTGCAGGCCGTGAAAGAGCGGCGAGGCCTGGCGCGCCTTGATGCCGTTCCAGCCGATGTGGGGCACGGCCAGGTCGCAGCGGAAGCGCTGCACCCTGCCCGGCAGGATGCCCAGCCCCTCCTCCTCCGGGGCCTCTTCGCTGGCCACGAACAGGGCCTGGAGGGCCACGCAGATGCCGAAGAACGGCTTACCCGAGTGCAGGTAGCGGATGAGCGGGTCACGCAGCTGCCGCTCCCGCAGGGTGCGCATGAGCGCGCCGAAATTGCCGACCCCGGGGAAGACGAGGCGCTCGGCGCGGTCGATGTCCGCACCGCTGTGCACCACCGCCACGGTTTCGCCGAGCCGTTCGATGGCGTTGATGACCGAGCGGACGTTGCCGGCGCCGTAATCGAGGAGGGTGATCATGGTTTTTTCCGTCCTGATGCTTGCGGGGAGGGGAGAGAACCGGTACAAGGTCAGGTTCGCCGACCTTGCGCCGCAGGCGGACCGGGGCTGTCCCCATCCGCCGGAAAGGCGCTAATTAGAGCAGTTTCCGGCCCCCGTCAAGATCAATCTCCCATGGATTCCCATGCAGGCCATCCTTCTCGCCGCCGGTTACGGCACCCGTCTCAGGCCCTACACCGATCTCCGTCCAAAGCCGCTCTTCCCGGTGGCCAACCGGCCGCTGCTCGACCGGCTGCTCGACCAGCTGCACGTCGCCTTTGCGGCGCCGGTGCTGGTCAACTGCCACCACCTGGCCGACCAGGTCGAGGCCGCGCTCGGCCGCCGGCCCGAGGTGCTGGTCCAGCGCGAACCGGAAATCCTCGGCACCGGCGGTAGCCTCCGGCTGGCCATCGACCGCCTGGACAACGACCCGGTGCTGGTGGTGAACGGCGACCTGTACCACGACATTGATCTCGAGCAGGTATACCACCACCACCTGCGTTCCGGGTTCGACGTGACCATGGCCCTGCACGACTGTCCCCGCTTCAACACCGTGCGGGTCGCGGACGGCCGGGTACTGGGCTTCGACCGGGGCGAGGGCGAGCGGCTCGCCTTCACCGGCATCCACGTGATCGATCCGGACGCCATCGAGCGGATCCCGCGCCAGGGCTTCTTTCATATCATCGACCTGTACCGGGAGCTGGCGGCGGCTGGACGGATTGGTTGCTGCCGGGTGGACGGCAACCTGTGGCGGGACATCGGCACCCCGGCCGACTACCTGGACCTGCACCGGGAGCTGCTCGCCGAACGCGGCTGGCTGATCGACCCCACGGCGCGGGTGGCCGCGGACGCGGTGCTCGCGGGCTGGGGCTGTGTCGGCGCCGGGGCGCGGGTGGGCGCGGGCGCACAACTCCGCGACGCTGTGGTCTGGGACACGGCCGCGGTGGCGGCGCACACGGTCTGCACGGGCGGTATCCTCACCGGTGACCCGGATGTGGACAGCAGTGCCCGGTCCTGGGGCACGGATGGATGAACGAGGTTGAACTGATCCATCGCACCAGGCAGCTGCTCGGCCGGGAGGATCACCACTGGAACCCGTCCACGGTGCAGGTGACCGCCCTGGTGCCGGACGGCTCCTCCCGCCGCTTCTTCCGGTTGCGCACCCCGGACGGCGAGTCCCTGCTTGCCGTGCTGCCGCCGGCGGACGACGCCAACGGCCCGGCCGAGGCGCGCGCCTTCCAATGGATCGGCCGCCATTTGCAGGCCTGCGGCGCACCGGTCCCGGCCATCCTCGCCGCAGATGCGGCGAGCGGGCTCACCCTCTGCGAGGATCTCGGCGACCGCCGGCTGTTCGAGGAGGTGGCGGAGCAGGGCCCGGCCGCCTGCCGGCCCCTGTACGAACAGGCGGTGCGCGGCCTCGCGCGGATGCAGGTGCGCGCGGGCCGCGGCTTCGACCCCGCCTGGTGCTGGGACACGCCCCGCTACGACCGGCAGCTGATGCAGGAGCGCGAGTCCGGCTACTTCCTGCGGGCCTGCTGCACGGACCTCTTTGGCCTGCGTTTCGACCGGGCCGCGGTGGCGGCCGAGTGCGCCGCGCTCAGCGAGGCGGCCGCGGCAGCGCCGAACGATTTTTTTCTGCACCGCGACTGCCAGTGCCGCAACATCATGGTCACGGCGGGGCGGGTGCGGTTCATCGATTTCCAAGGCGGCCGCCTCGGGCCGCTCGCCTATGACCTGGCCGCGCTTCTGCTCGACCCCTACGCGGCCCTGCCCGCCGGTCTGCAGGAGCACCTCACCCAGGTCTATCTGGACGAATTGAACCGGGAGATCCCGTACGACCGGAAGCAGTTCCAACGGGAATACCTTCTGCTCGCCCTGCAGCGCAACCTGCAGATCCTCGGCGCCTTCGCCTTTCTCAGCCAGGTGCGCGGCAAACCCTTTTTCGCCCGTTACCTGCGGCCGGCCCTGGGTTCGCTGGCAACACTGCTGACCTCGCCCGCGGCCGCCGGCTTCCCGGCCCTGCGCCACCTCACCGACCAATGCCGCCTGGAGTTCGAGCGACGATCATGACCAGCAAAACCGCCACCCTGGTGGCTCTCATCGGCCGCCCCAACGTGGGCAAGTCCACCCTGTTCAACCGCCTCGCCCGGCGCCGCGACGCCCTGGTCGATCCGACCCCGGGCGTCACCCGCGACCGCCACTACGCCCGGGTCAGCTGGGAGGAGCAGCCCTTCCTGCTCGTGGACACCGGCGGCATCGAGGAGGAGGGCGATCCCATGGCCGGCCACATTCGCCAGCAGGCCCTGCTCGCGGTCGAGGAGGCGGAGGTGATCTTTTTTCTCATGGACGGCCGCGAGGGACTGACCCCGAGCGACATCGAGATCGTCGATCTCTTGCGCCGCACGGAAAAGCAGGTGTTCTTCATCGTCAACAAGATCGACAGTCCGGAGATCGAGGACGACCTCCTCGCCCCCTTCTGGGAGTTGGGCGTGGACCGGCTGTGGGCGTTGTCCGGCGACCACGGCTACGGCCTGACCACCCTGATGGAGGCCGTGCTGCCGCACCTGGGCAAAGAGGCCGGCGAGGCGGAGCTGCCGGCGAACACCATGCGCGTCGCCTTTCTCGGCCGGCCCAACGTGGGCAAGTCCTCCCTGGTCAACACCATCATCGGCCAGGAGCGGATGGTGGTCTCGGAAGTGGCCGGCACCACCCGCGACTCGGTGGACACCCTGCTCACGCGTGACCCGTACACCTACCTGCTCATCGACACCGCCGGCATCCGCCGCAAGGGCAAGACCACCGAAAAACTGGAGAAGTTCTCGGTGCTCAAGGCCCTCAAGGCCATCGGCCGGTGCGACATCGCCCTGGTGGTGCTCGACGCCGGCGAGGGCATCACCGAGCAGGATACCAAGGTGATCGGCTACACCCAGGAGCAGGGGCGGGCCTTGATTGTGCTTATCAACAAGTGGGACCTGATCGAGAACGACCCCACGCGGCAGACGCAACTGCTCGAGGAGATCCGCCAGGCGCTCAACTTCATCCCGTTCGCGCCGGTGCTCAAGGTCTCGGCGCTCACCGGCCGGGGCATCAAGCGGCTCTTTCCGGAGATCGGCAAGGTGCACCGCCAGTTTTACCAGCGCTTTCCCACGGCCGCCCTCAACCGCTTGCTCGCCGAGGCGGTGGCCCACCACGAGCCGCCGTACGTCCATGGCCGCCGCCTCAAGTTCTATTACACCGCCCAACTGGCCACGGCTCCACCCCGGTTCGCGGTGGTCACCAACGACCCCAAGGGTATCCATTTCTCCTATGAGCGCTATCTGACCAACGCCTTCCGCGAGGGTCTCGGCCTGGACCGGGTGCCGGTGCGGCTGTTCTTCCGCGAACGCAGCGGCCGCAGGAAGTAGGGCGGTCGCCGGCGCGGGTGTCCCGGTCCCTACCAGCTGGTGTAGGGATGGGCGCACAGGGCCGCGTTGGCGTAGCGCGGGTCGCCGGTCACCTCGGCGCCGATCCACTCGGGCCGGGCAAAGTCCTGGTCCTCCCGTTCCAGTTCGATCTCGGCCACGATCAGCCCCTGGTTGACGCCGAAGAATTCGTCCACCTCCCAGACCATGCTCGCCCAGGGGATGGTGTAGCGCAGCTTGTCGATCTGCGGCTGCGGGCAGAGGGTGTCGAGCATCTCGCGGGCGTCGGCCAGGGGGATCTCGTATTCGAATTCGCTCCGGGTCGCGCCCCGGGTCGGCCCCTTGATGGTGAGCAGGCCGCGGTTGCCGGCGATGCGCACCCGCACGGTCCGCTCCCGGCCGGCGCAGAGATAACCCTGGCGGTAGGTGACGCCCTCGGCCAGGCCGCGCCAGCCGTCACCGGCCAGCAGAAATTTCCGTTCGATTTCTTGACCCATGTGTTCCTCCTGCCCGTGGCGGCCGGGCGACCGGCCCATCCGTTCCACCGCTGCGCGCCGTTGCCGCAGGGTAGCCGGTTTGCGGCCCGGCGGCAACCTGTGCCGGCTGCGGCCGGAATTTCCGCTTTGCCGGACCTGCCCGGGAGTGGCCGTCGCTGTTCTCGGAACAACGTGAAAACAGTATGTTGTCTGCCCTTTCGGGCCGGCAACCGTTCATTTTCTTGACACCTCCAGCCCCTGCTGGTATCAAGGCACAACCCACTTTTCCAGCCCCTTCGCAGGTATTCCCATGCTTCGACATCTCGCGCCGCGGATCGTTCCCACCCTGGCCGTCCTTTTCCTCGCCCTGCCGCTCCATGCCGGCGAAGACACGGTGCTGAGCACCATCAAGGAGGCGACCCGGCAGTACCAGGCCGGCGATTACAGCGGTTCCGCCTCCAACCTCGATTACGCCTCGCAGCTCATCCGCCAGAAGAAGAGCGAAAAGATGAAGGACCTGCTGCCCGAGCCCCTGCCCGGCTGGGACGGCAAGGAGGCCAGCGCTCAGGCCCTGGGCGCGGCGGTGCTCGGTGGCGGTGTCACCGTCAGCCGCGACTACACCCGCGGTGCGTCCTCGATCAGCGTGGAGATCGTCTCCGACTCGCCGGTGCTCCAGTCGGTGCTGATGATGCTCAACAACCCGGTGTTCGCCGGTGCCGGCGGCGGTCGACTGGAGACGGTCAAGGGCAACCGCTCGGTGCTCAAGTTCGATTCGGGCAAGAAGAGCGGCGAACTCTACATCGTCGTGGCCTCGCGCTTCGTCGTCACCGTCAAGGGCAGGCAGGTCGCCCGCGAAGACCTGCTTGCCTACGGCGAGGCCATGGATTACCGGGTACTGGAAGAGAACTGAACAAGCGCCGGACAGCCGGCGGCAGGCGGGTGGGGCTCCCCCGCCGGACAACACAACCATGGTCTGTCGGGGAGTGCCGACGAGGTTTTTCCCGCGCGGGAATGGTTACCCCTGTTACAACTGGTAAAGAATTGGCCTTCTTCCTGTAACAGGGGTTTTTTATGGCCAGACGGATGGGTATGGAAAAAAAATCGGGCGATGGGAGTGTCGGTGGACCGCCGGTGGAGCGGGCGATCAGTGACGAGGCCCTGTTCAAGGTGGCCAAGGAGATCGTGGTCAAGTTCATCGAGGTCGGCCGGATGACCCCTGCCTCCTTCGAGGACGACTTCGAGCGGGTCTACCGGGCGGTCGAGCGCGCGGTGCGCGGCAGATGAGTACCGCCAGCCTCGATCCGGCGCTGAACGCGGCCCCGGCCGATCCCCGCCGCATCCACCTGATCGGCATCTGCGGCACCGGCATGGCCGCCCTGGCGGGCATGCTCCAGGCCCAGGGGTACGCGGTCACCGGCTCGGACGAGAACGTCTATCCGCCCATGTCCGACTTCCTCGCCGGCCTTGCCATTCCGGTGATGGCCGGCTACGCGGCCGCCAACCTGGCCGGCCGGCCCGACCTGGTGATCGTCGGCAACGTGGTCCGCGCCACCAACCCGGAGGCGCTGGAACTGGCCCGCCTCGGCCTGCCCTACCTGTCCATGCCGCAGGCGCTCGGCCATTTCTTCCTGGCGAACAAGACCTCGCTGGTGGTCACCGGCACCCACGGCAAGACCACCACCTCCTCCCTGCTCGCCACCACCCTGCACCGCATGGGCGCCACCCCGGGCTTCATGATCGGTGGCCTGGTCGAGGCCTTTGGCCGCAATTTCCATGTCAGCGACGGCCCCTACTTCGTCGTCGAGGGCGACGAGTACGACACCGCCTTCTTCAACAAGGTGTCCAAGTTCCAGCACTACCGGCCGAACTCGGCCATCCTCACCTCCATCGAGTTCGACCACGCCGACATCTTTGCCGATCTGGCCGCCATCAAGCGGTCGTTTGCCGAGTTCATCGGCCGCATCCCGGTCCGGGGCGCCCTGGTCGCCCACCTGGACGACCCGGTGGTGGCCGAACTGGCCCGGGAGGCCCGCTGCCCGGTGATCGGCTACGGTGCGGGCAACGGCTGTGAGTGGCGCTACGACGACTTCGAACCGCGCGGCCTGACCAGCGAGTTCTCGGTGTTCCGCCGCGGCCAGCTCCAGGGCCGCTGCCGCCTGCCCATGCCCGGCCACCACAACGCCCTGAACGCGCTGGCGGTGATCGCCCTGCTCACCCGGCTCGGTTTTCCGTTCGCCTCCATTGCCGCCGGCCTGGGCTCGTTCGAGGGCGTCAGGCGGCGGCAGCAGGTGCGCGGCGTGGTCGGCGGGGTGACCGTGATCGACGACTTCGCCCACCACCCGACCGCGGTGCGGGAGACCCTGCAGGCCCTGCGCCTGGCCTGGCCGGACAGTCGCCTGGTGGTGGTGTTCGAGCCGCGCACCAATTCCAGCCGGCGGGCGGTGTTCCAGGAGGACTATGCCGGGGTGTTCGGCGACGCGGACCGGATTTTCATCCGTGCGCACCTGCCCCTGGACACGGTCCCGGCAGACGAGCAGTTCTCCTCCGCCCGGCTGGCCGGGGACCTGTGCGCCCGGGGACTGCAGGCCGAGGCCTGCGCCGACACCGATGCCATCCTCGATGCGCTTGCCGGCTCCTGCCGGAGCGGCGACGTGGTCGCCATCCTCTCCAACGGCGGTTTCGACAACATCCACGAGCGGCTGCTCGCCCGGCTCGGCCAGGCGGGCTGAATCGGACTCTGCAGCGATCAGGAGCCGGCGAGCAGGCGGACCGCCTGTTCCAGGTCGGTGATCAGGGTCGGGTCCAGCGGGCCGGTTCGCTGGCGACACTGCAGTTCGATCCGCCGGGCGAGTTCGGCCAGGTCGGGCAGGCCCATGTTGAGCAGGGCGCCCTTGACCGCGTGCCCGGCCCGGCCGAGTTCGTCCAGGTCGCCGGCTGCGGCCAGGGCCGCCAGTCGCTCGACATGGTCGCCCAGGGTGGCGACGAACACCGGGATCATCTCCTCGGTCTTTTCCTCGGTCAGCAGGTAGGCGGTCTGCAGGTGGTGCCTGATGGCCTGCAGGTAGGTTTCACGGTCCATGGCTGTTCACCCGGTTCAGGTTGGTGACGGTGCGAGGTTTCCCAGCATAGAACAGGTGCGGAGGCGATGCAAGCGGCGGCCGGCCACAACCACCCCCTGGAACAGGTACTGCACCACACCCTGCTCGCCCAACCACTGCTCGATCCGGGCAGCCGGGTGCTCGTCGGCGTGTCCGGCGGGGCGGACAGCATGGCGCTCGTCCACCTGCTCGTTGCCCTGCGGGAGGCGTTCCGCCTGACCCTGGTGGCGGCTTACGTGGATCACGGCCTGCGGCCGGAGGAAACCCCGGCGGAGCGGGCCTGCGTGCAGGCGGCGGCGGACCGGTTGGGCATCGGCTGCGAGATCACCACGGTGGACGTGGGCGGCCATGCGCGGGCAGAGCGGATGAGTCTTGAACACGCGGCCCGCGAGTTGCGCTACCGGACCCTGGTGGACATCGGCCGCCGGCTGGGGTGCGACCGGCTCGCCGTGGGCCACACCGCTGACGACCAGGTCGAGGAGGTGCTCCTGCGCCTGCTGCGCGGCGCCGGCCGCAAGGGACTGGCCGGCATGCGGCCGCGCTCGGGTTGGGTGATCCGGCCGCTGCTCGGGGTGCGCAAGGCGGAGCTGCTCGCCTACCTGGGGGACCGGGGGATCGCCTTCTGCACGGATTCGAGCAACGCTGACCTCCGTTTCCTGCGCAACCGCATCCGCCACCACCTGCTGCCCCTGCTCGAAACCGACTACGATCCGGGGGTGCGTTCGGCCCTGGCCAAGACCGCCGCCAACCTGGGTGCGGACGAGGACCTGCTCGTCGCCCTGGTGGACGAACACTGGCGGCAGACCATCGAGTGGGCGGAGTCGGCGGCCGGCCCGCCGGAAGCCCTGCTCCGGCGGGCACCCTTTCGTGCGCTCCATCCGGCCCTGCAGCGGCGGCTGGTGGAACGGCTGCTCTGGCGGGTGGGGGACCGGGCCCGCTACGCGCACATTCTTGCCGTGACCGAGGCGGCCCGGGAGGGACGCAGCGGCAGCGAACTGCACCTGAGCCGCGGCCTGCGGGTCACGGTCGGCCGCGATGCGCTGCGGTTCACCTACCCGCGCGGTCAGGGGCCCTGGCGCGGCCGGCTGGAACCGTTCTGAGCGCCGGCGGCAAAACCGCCGGCCTGCAATCAGCCGGCCGATCCCCAGAAGCATGCGAAAACAACCCGTTCGCCCGCGGGCCGGCAACAACCGAGACAGGAGGAACGTCCATGAGCGAGGAGTACCAGGAGATTCGCGCCGAGGAGGCGCGCGCGTACATGACCCGGGGCCGGGAAAAAAACTACCTGCTGGTGGATGTGCGTCAGCCCGACGAGTACGCGCGGGAACACATTCCCGGCGCGGTCCTCATGCCGCTGGGCGAGTTGCCGGCCCGCCAGAACGAGTTGCCCGCCGACCGGGACATTCTCTTCTACTGCCGCTCGGGCATGCGCTCGCGCAGCGCGGCGATCTTCACCGGTTCCCGGCCGCGCACCGCCGGCACCATCTACAACCTGACCGGCGGCATGCTCGCCTGGAACGGCCAGGTGCTCGAGGACCTGCCGAACCTGAAGACCTTTGACCTGGACGCGTCCGAACAGGACCTGCTCCTGCGGGCCATGGACCTGGAGCGCGGGGCCGAGCGGTTCTACTCCGCCCTGCGGGAGCGCTACAACGCCGTGCCCTGGACGGCCGAACTGGCCACCCTGGCCGGGGCGGAAGAGATGCACGCGCGCATGATCTACCGCTTCTGGGCCGAGGGTGAAGCCGACCCGCCCCCCTTCGAGACCGTCTACGCCGGCCTGGCCGGCGAACTGGTGGAAGGGGGGCGCCCGGTGGCCGACCTGCTGGCCATGGTCGAGCGTCAGCCGCTCACCCCCTGCCGGGCCGTGCTCGAGATCGCCCTGGGCGTCGAAAACGCGGCCTACGACCTGTCCCGGGTGATGGCCCATCGCTTCCAGGGACGGCTGCTCGGCGAGGTGTTCAACTCCATCGCCGAGGCGGAAAAGGAACACATGCGCATCGTCGCCTCCGGGCTTGGCCGGTGCGAGGGCTGACCGCCGCCACCGTTGCTGCCGGCCGTGCGGTTCTTGCAGCGCCGGCCGGGACATGCTATTTTCTAAAAATTCGG
>CAZMNU010000007.1:0-49859 GCA_964567725.1 uncultured Desulfobulbus sp.
TGGCCCGCTCGTTTACTGTTCAGTTTTCAAAGATCAATTCTCGTGAGCGCTTGGCGCGCCGTACTGCTCAAATAATTTTAGCAGCTTTTGTTTTTCTTGTCAAAAGAAAAATCTTTCTGCCGTCCTTTTTTTTACCAGCGCAACGCTGATGAACCAAGGCGGCGAGGCGAATATTTACTCTGATTGCCGGGGAGCGTCAATAAAAAATTTGTCCCCTGATTCCTTTTTCCCACCCGGCGGGAACGCAATATTCGTTAACTAATTGTTGTTCCGTGGTGAAGAAAATATTTCTCTTCCTCTTTACGCTGCGGCCAACCAGGTCTCCAGGGTTTTGACGATCTTCTCGGCCTGGGCCCGGCTGGAAATATTGAACTTGGACTTGGCCAGGAACTGCCCGTTCCTTTTCTGGTAGCGCCGAATGGTGAACTTATCCGGCCCGTAGGTTCCGGTTTGCCGATCGTATTCCTGATAACGAAAAAGGACGGTCGCCCAGGCTCCCCTGCTCAGGATTTCCCGGTCCAGCTCCTTGACAACGAGAACGCCGTCCTCCTCATAGTTGACGGTCAAACCTTCGATATCTTCAGACATGCAGCACCTCAAAACGTTGCGCCCGGAAGGCCGGGCAGAGAATCCTGGGTTCAATCCAGCAGGTCGAACTGGTCGGTCGATGCATAACACATGGGACAGACCCACGCCTCCGGCAGGTCCGGGAAGGGTGTTCCAGGAGGCACACTGTTCATCGGGTCGCCCGCTGCGGGGTCGTAGACATACCCGCAGTTGGCGCAGATATACCGCTCGGTAACGTTTTCAGACATCTTCCTATACCGCGAAATATTTTGCCCGGGGGTGATGGACGACGATGGCCGAGGTGGTCTGCTCGGGGACCATCTGCATGTTTTCGGTGAGGGTGACGCCAATGGTCTCGGGCTTGAGAAAGTCGAACAGGGGCCGGTGCACATCCAGGTCCGGGCAGGCCGGATAGCCGAAGCCATACCGGGATCCCTGGTACTGTTGGGTAACAGCGTTCTGGACATCCTCCAGTGCCGCTCCTATGCCCAGTTCCCGGCGCATGACCCCGTGCCAGTACTCGGCAAGGGCGTCCGTGACCTCGACACTGAAGCCGTGCAGCATGAGGTAGTCATGGTAGGCGTTTTCCTGGTACAGCCGGGCGGTTTCCTCGCCGATGCGGGCACCGATGGTCACGACAAAAAAACCGGCCACGTCCCCGCCCTCTTCGGCCGACTTGAAATAATCGGCAATGCACAGGAAAGGCGGCTCCGCCTGCCTGGGGAAGGCAAACACATACTCTTTCCCCTCGGCCTCGACGTACAGCTCGTTTTCCCTGGAGTGGCAGCGGAAATACCCGTAGGACACCCTGGGCTGGATCCAGCCTGCCGTCACGGCCCGTTGCTGCAGGTCTTGGTAAAGCGGATGCACCGTGCCGTCGATCAACTGGCGATACTCCTGTGCCGACATCTTGCCGCGTCGGTAGCCCCACCGGCCACGGAACAGGGCCTGGGTGTTGACCAGCGGGAAAAGTGCCCTCGGGTCGATATCCTGCACGGAACGCCGGCCGATGAACGGCGGTTCGGGAACCGGGTTGTTCCGCTCCACCACCGCATCACGCACCCCGGGTTTCATCGGCTGGACCGCAGCTGCACTGTCATAGCGGGTCGACTGTAAACGTCCTTCCTCGAACTCGCGCACCGCCTTCAGGCCGGCAAAGGCATCGCTGCAGTAGACCACCGGACCGGGATAGTTCGGCACACAGGATTCGGCGACGAACTTCGGGGTCAGCGCCGCCCCGCCCAGCAGCACCGGCACGGTCAGTCCGGCGTCGCGGTACTGGGGCAGTGACTCCTGCATGACGATGGCTGATTTCACCAGGAGACCGCTCAGGCCGATGAGATCGACCCGGAGTTCCCGCGCCTTTTCGATCACTGTCTCGGCCGGCACCTTGATACCGAGGTTGTGGACCGTGTAGCCGTTGTTGGAAAGGATGATGTCCACCAGGTTCTTGCCGATGTCGTGCACGTCGCCTTGGACCGTGGCCAGCAGGATACGGGTGGCACTGCCGCCGTCGGTCCGGTCCATGAACGGTTCGAGCAGGGTGACCGATCCCTTCATGACCTCGGCCGACTGAAGCACGAACGGCAACAGGATCTCGCCCTTGCCGAACAACTCACCCACGTGGCGCATGGCCGGCACCAGGATCTGGTTGATGATGTCGATGGGCCTGAACCGTTCCCGCAGAATGGCGAGCAGATCCTCCAGGCCATCCTTGTCCCCGTTCAGCACCTTGGCAAAGAGCTGCTGCTCAGGCGGTTTGGTCGATTCCTGCTCCTCGTCCACGGCGGTGGTCGATGCGGTGCTGAAGTGGTCGATGAAACGCATCAAAGGGTCCTTTTCCCCCGCCACCTGCCGGTTGTGCAGGAGATCCAGGCAGACCTGCCGGTCCTCCGTTGAAATCCGCGCCAGGGGCAGCACCCGGGCCGCATCGACAATGGCCGCATCGAGTCCGGCTGCCACCGCCTCGTGCAGGAACACCGAATTGAGGATGCGCCGGGCGGCCGGGGCCAGGCCGAAAGAGATGTTGCTCACCCCGAGTACGGTCAGGCAGCCGGGCAACTCCGCCTTGATCCGGCGGATACCCTCCAGGGTCTGCAGGGCCGCGTCGCGCAGGGTATTGTCACCGGATCCGACGGTAAAAGTCAGGCAGTCGAAGAGCAGATCCTGGGGCCGCAGGCCGCACTCGTCCACCGCGATGGCGTGGATGGCCCGGGCCACGCGCAGCTTGTCGTCGGCGGTCATGGCCATGCCCTGCTCGTCGATGGTCAGGGCGACCACCGCGGCGCCGTATTTCTTCGCCGCCCGGCAGACCCGGCGGATATTCACCCCACCGTCCTCGAGGTTGATGGAGTTGATGATCGCCCGGCCGGGGTATAGGCGCAGGCAGGCCTCGATAACCTCCGGCGTGGTCGAGTCGATCATCAGCGGCGCCTTGAGCCCGCCGGCGCACAGCCGCACCAGCGTGGTCAGGTCGGCCATCTCGTCGCGGCCGGCATAGGCAGTGCACAGGTCGATGATGTGTGCGCCTTTCTGTTCCTGCTCGACCGCGATCTTCAGGCAGGACTCGTAGTCTTCGGCGAGCAGCAGTTCGCGGAATTTTTTCGAGCCGTTGGCATTGGCCCGCTCACCGATCAAGAGCGGCGGGATCTCCTGCTGCAGTTCAACCGCCTGGTAGAGACTGGCAACCGACGGCTTCATCGTACCACCTCCCGCCGCGCCGGCTGCACCCCGTCGAGTTCCGCGACCAGTCGCCGGATGTGGGCGGCGGTGGTGCCGCAGCAGCCGCCGACCACGCTCACCCCGTAGTCGGTGACAAAACGTTTCATCTCAAGGGCATAGGTCTCAGGGTCAAGCGGATAGCAGGTGCGGCCGTCGACCACCTCGGGCAGCCCCTGGTTGGGCACGCAGGAGATGCGGCCCGGCCAGTTGCGGCTCAGGTAGCGGATGTGCGACTCCATGTCCTGCGGCCCGGTGGCGCAGTTGAGGCCAAAGGAAAAGAGCGGGTACGGCTCGAAGGTGACCGCGGCGGCGGCGATGTCCGAACCGACCAGCATGGTGCCGGTGCGCTCGATGGTCACCGACACCATCACCGGGATGTCCGCCCGCAGCGCCTCAAGGGTTTCGTAGCAGGTGGTGAGGGCGGTCTTGATCTGCAGCATATCCTGGCAGGTTTCGATGATGACCAGGTCCACGCCGGCCTCGGCCAGGGCGCGCAGTTGCTCCTCGTAGGCCCGGGCCAGCGTATCCACCGGAATGTGGCCGAGCGATGGCAGCTTGGTGCCCGGGCCGACCGAACCGGCCACATAGGTGTCCGGTTTTCCGCCGATGGCCCGGCGGGCGTTGTCCACCGCAGCCCGGTTGATGGCCTCGACCCGGTCCTGGAGCCCGTACTCCTCGAGCACGATCCGGTTGGCGCCGAAGGTGTTCGTCTCGATGACCATGGCGCCGGCCTCGACAAAGGCGGCGTGGAGTTGGACGATGGTGTCCGGAGCGGTCAGGTTGAGCAGTTCGTTACAGCCCTCCCTCCCTTCCCAGGCAGACACCGGGATGATCATTTCCTGAAGATTGGTGCCGCAGGCGCCGTCCAGGATCAGCACCGCGTGGTCGTGTGGTCGCATTCGTTCGCTCGTTGGGATGGAGAGTGGCTGCAAGCCGGAAAAACAGGACGGCGGGAGGTGGGCAGCATTCCGCCGGGGCTGACTGTCCTCCGCAATTGCCACGATCATATCGTTCCTGCAACCAGAAAATGGGCTCGACCCGCACCGCGCGGGCCCGAACAGGGCCGCGGGCGAGGAGATTCTTGTCAAACCGCGGTTTTTTTTCTACAGTGCGACGTTCTCAGACTTTCTCATTCCTTCTCACAGGTTATTGCCATGCCCCGATCGATCGCCGGCATTGTCCTTGCCGCCGGCAAAGGTACGCGGATGAAGTCCGAACGCGCCAAGGTGCTCCACGAGGTTTTCTTCCGACCGATGGTCCACCACGTGCTCGATGCGGTCACGGACGCCGGCACGGATCGCTGTGCGGTGATCGTCGGCCACCAGCGCGAGGCCGTGTGCGCGGCCCTGGCCGGTTACGCGGTCACCCCGGTGGTCCAGGAAGAACAGCTGGGTACCGGCCACGCGGTGCGCTGCGCCGAGGCGGCCTGCGCCGGCGCGGACCTGGTCCTCATCCTCTGCGGCGACACGCCGCTCATCCGCGCCGAGACCCTGCGGGCCCTGATCGACGCCCACTTCCGCCACCAGGCCACCCTCACCCTGATGACCACCCTGGTCGACGAGCCGTTCGGCTATGGCCGGATCCTGGTCGATGCCCGGGGCGCGGTGCAGGCCATCGTCGAGGAAAAAGACGCCACCGATGAACAGCGGACCATCCGCGAGATCAATGCCGGTATCTACCTGGCGGACCGGCGTTTCCTGTTCGATGCCCTCCGCCGGGTGGGCACCGACAACAGCCAGGGCGAGGTCTATCTCACCGACATCGTCGCCATTGCCGCCGGCCAGGGCGTGCGGGTGGAAAAATGGTGCCACCCGCAGGCCATCGACGTGCTCGGGGTCAATTCCCGCGTCGAACTGGCCCTGGCCCAGGCGGCCCTGCAGCAGCGCCGCAACCGGGAGTTGATGCTCGCCGGGGTCACCTTCGAGGCACCGGCGACCACCCTGGTCGGACCGGACTGCACCATCGGTGGCGACACCGTGCTGCACGGCGGGGTACGCATCGAGGGTGGCGCAGTTGTCGGCCGCGCCTGCCGCATCGAGGCGAACTGCGTGCTGCACGGCTGTCGCCTGGACGACGGCGTGACCATCGGCGCCAACAGTGTGCTGCACGGGGGCGAGTTCCCTGCCGGCTCGATCGTCCCGCCGCTGACCGCCCGGTCGGCGACCTGAACCCCGTCCCTCCTGCCCTTTCGGCCGCGACAGCACGGCGCCGACGCAGGCACTCTTTCCTCCCGGCCCCGGCCGGCCCGGATCACCCTATTGGAGCGTTCCCACCATGACCGACCTGAAAAAAATGTATTCGACCCTGCTCGGCGACTCCTTCCCCATGGAGATGACCATCACCTTCGGTGACCAGACCCTGGTCTACCGCAAGAAAACCTGGAAAATCGCCCAGCAGGACGGTACCACCGAGGAACGCGGACTGCGCTATGGCGAGAACCCGGACCAGGAGGCGGCCCTCTACGAACTGGTCAACGGCAACCTGGTCCTCGGCGACTGCCGCTTCATCGATCCGGGCCGGGGGCTGGTGAGCGCCATCACCGCCGCGGACATGCTCCAGGTGGGCAAACACCCGGGCAAGATCAATCTCACCGACGTGGACAACGGCCTGAACATCATCAAGTACTTCGCCGACCGGCCGGCCGCGGTCATCCTCAAGCACAACAACCCAAGCGGCGCGGCCCTGGGCGCAACCCTCGTCGAGGCCTACAACCGGGCCAACCGCTGTGACCGCATCGCCGCCTTCGGCGGGGCGGTGGTGGTCAACCGGCCCCTGGACCGGGAGACCGCGGAACTGATGGCCGCCAACTACCTGGAGGTGGTGTGTGCGCCCGATTTCGAGGAGGGCGTCCTGGCCATCCTCGCTCGCCGCAAGAACCTGCGGGTGATCCGCATGGCCGGCATCCACCGCCTCGCCGAGTACGAGCACCACCGCTTCGTGGACTTCAAATCGCTGATCGACGGCGGCATCATCGTCCAGCGCTCGGCGGTCAACTCCATCCGTACCGCCGCCGACCTGAAGCCCGCGAAGGCCACCTACAAGGGCGCCACCTACGCCTGCGAACGCCAGCCGACCGAGCGGGAGATCGCGGACATGCTCTTCGGCTGGGCGGTGGAGCACGGGGTCACTTCCAACTCGGTCATCTACGTCAAGGACGGCTGCACCGTGGCCATCGGCGCGGGCGAGCAGGACCGGGTGGGCGTGGCCGAGATCGCCGTGCACAAGGCCTACGCCAAGTACGCCGACGTCCTCTGCTTCGACGCCCACGGCCTGCCCTACGTGGACCTGGTGGCGGAGATCGGCCGCGGCCGCCGCGATCCGGCCCTGCAACAGGCCATCGACGCCCAGGTGCGCGCCGATCGTGCCGGTCTGCCCGGCTCGGTGATGATCTCGGACGCCTTCTTCCCGTTCCGGGATGCGGCCGACGTGGGTATCCGCGAAGGGGTCTCGGCCATCCTCCAGGCGGGCGGCTCGATCCGGGACTTCGAATCGATCCAGGCCTGCAACGAGGCCCGGCCGCAGGTGGCCATGCTGTTCACCGGCCAGCGTTCGTTCAAACACTGACCCGATGCAAGCGTCGGCGGTCTACGGCTGAACCGGCTGCCAGCAGGCCGTGGCCGCCGAACGCAGGCAGGCCGTGGCGATCTGCACCGCGGCCAGCCCCTCCCGGCCCGGAACCGGGTTGGGACCCTCGCCGCGAAGGAAGGCGAGCCAGTCGGTGAGCAAGGGGACGATGGTGGGTACCGGCGGACCGGGATCGACGGCCTCGCGGTGCGTACCGCGGATCCACTCGGCCGTGTGGTGGATCTGATCGCCGTGCAGTTGGCCGTCCGCGCCGACGAATTCGAACCGGCCGGAACGGGCCGGGCCGATCTTGGCGCAGTCCACCGTGCCAAGCACCCCGTTGTCCAACTCCACCAGGGCGAGCAGGTGATCCTCGAGACGGCGGGTGTGCACGCAGCGACTGCGGGCGAACACGCGCACGATCTCCCGACCGGTGATGAAGCGCAGGGCGTCGAAAACATGCACGGCCGTGTGCAGGCTCACCCCGGCCCCGGCCTGGTTCGGGTCATCCAGCCAGGCCAGCGTATTCGGTTCGAGCCGCTGGTTGGCGGTCACGCCGTGCAGTTCGCCGATTCCGTCCAGGCAGCGGCGCAGCAGTCTGACCACCGGGTTGTAGCGCAGGGTCTGGCCAATGGTCAGGCCCAGGCCGCGCTCCTCGAACAGGCGGAGGATCGCCGCCGCGTCGATGGCGGTCACCGCCATCGGCTTTTCCAGCAGCAGCGGCTTGCCGGCGGCCGCGCAACCCTCGGCCACCTGCCGGTTGAGCGTAGGCGGCAGGGCGGCAACCACGCAGTCCACCGCCGGGTCGGCCACCAACTCCCGCCAGTCCGCGTACCAGCGGCAGTTCCAGCCCGCCGCTTGCGTTCTGCCCTCCGCCGATCGGCGGCTGATTGCAACGAGCTCCAATCCCTCGACATCGTCGACAACATGCCGTGCGTAGCGGCTGCCGTGCTTACCTGTGCCAAGGATGCCCACCCGCAAGGGTCGATTTGCCGACCTCATCCCGCCTGCCCCCCTGCTGCATCAAGCCGATGCTTTTCCCGCCGTTTGCGTTCGACCATGAGAAAAAACCGGTAGGCCACCGGATAGCTGCACAGGGCCAGGGGCAGAGCCAGCACCAGGCCGCCGACCAGCAGCACCACGGCCGCGTCCCAGCCCATGTGCGCGGCCACGGTCAGGGCCTCTGCCAGCGGCGCCGTGCGCATGGTGTCGAACGAGGCACGGAGCACGTCCCAACCGGCCCGCCCGGGCAGGAGCCGATCACCGGTCCACCAGGCGAGATAATAGAGGGGGAGGTAGGTCAGGGGGTTGCAAATGATGGTGCAGACGAGCAGCCCGGCCACCGTGCTTGCGCGGGTGAGGACGGTGAGCAGCAGGATGAGCACGGCCTTGAACGGCATCACCGGGGCGAAGCCGATGAACACGCCCACCGCCGTACCGCGGGCCAGGGCCGGCGGCGAACCCTGCAGTTCCTTCAGCCGCTGGAACAGCCGGGCGATCTTACCGGCCATGTCGGCGGATCAGGAAGGTCGAACGCACAGGCTGTCCCAGCCCGGCGGCAGGTCGCCGGCATCGAGTCCGAGGGTGCGGGCAAAGGTGCGCAACTCCCCGGTCGCGCAGTTGACCGAGGGCGATCGCGTCCCGCTGTGCACCTCGGCCGCCTCGTGTTGCAGGTAGGCGAGCAGCGCCTCCGCCGCCTGCCGCCGGAACGGTTCGACCGGACGGCCAAGCCCCTCGCTGAAGCGCTGGTAACGCTCCCAGTTGCAGATCGCCCGGCCGATGCCGCGAAAAAGCGACAGGTCGCGGTTGCCGGCATCCAGGTCGCGGAGGATGATCTCCCGGTAGCGGGCCAGGGCCGCCTCCTGCAGGGGACGCAGTTCCTCGTCGGCCAGCACCAGGCCCGGGCCCTCCGGATCCTCGGTGAGATAGTGGACGCTTGCGTGCAGGGCCACCTCGGGGATCTCACCCGAATGGCGCACGAGCAGGAGTTCCTCCTCCAGCAGAAGGGTGCGTTCGTCGCTGATCACGAGGCCTCCGGCCCGCCATGGTTGTCGTCGAGCAGGAACAGGGTGCGCACCGTGTTGATGCGATCCTCCAGGGGCAGACAGTGGTGGTCGTTTTTCAGGTACTGCAGGGTCGGGTAGAGCATCTTGCCGGTGATGGCCGCGGCCATCCGCTCCAGCGCCTGGCGCCGCTCCTCGGGCAGTTGCTCGAGCCGGCCGAAGGTCTTGGCGACCTCGCCGAGCACGATCCGGTCGATATGGCCGCGCAACTGCACAATGGTCGGCGTGGAGTCCATGTTCTCCAGCCAGCGGCTGAACTTCATCCGCTCCTCGTCGACGATCCGCTGCGCCTTGACCGCCTCCCGGTCGCGCTCGGTCCGGTTCATCTCGACCACGTTGTGCAGGTCGTCGATGTCGTAGAGGTAGACGTTGGCCAGGTCGTTGATCGCCGGATCCAGGTCCCGCGGCACGGCGATGTCGATGAAAAAGAGCGGCCGGTTGCGACGTTCGCGCATCACCGAACGCACATCCTCCTTGCGCAGGATCAGGTCGGGCGAGCCGGTGGAACTGATGATGATGTCCACCCGCTGCACCTGCCCGAGGATCTCCTCCAGGCCCACGGCTCGGCCGTTGTAGCAGCGGGCCAGGTTGACCGCCCGCTCCAGGGTGCGGTTGGCCACGACCACCTCGGCCACGCCCTGGCCGACCAGGTGCTCGGCCGCCAGTTCGGCCATCTCCCCGGCGCCGATGAGCAACACCCGCTTGTCCTTCAGGTCGCCGAAAATCTTGCGCGCCAGTTCCACCGCGGCGTAGCTGATGGACACGGCGCTGGCGCCGATGCGGGTTTCCGTGCGCACCCGCTTGGCCACGGAAAAGGCCTTGTGCATCAACTTGTTGAGCAGAAAACCGGTGCAGCCGCTCTTGGCCGCGTGGCGGTAGGCCTCCTTCAGCTGGCCGAGGATCTGCGCCTCGCCGACGATCATCGAATCCAGGCTGGCGGCCACCAGGAACAGGTGCTCGACCGCGGCCTCGTCCCGGTGCTGGTAGACATGCCGGTCCAGTTCCTCGACGGGCACGGCGCCGGCAAACAGCTGGTCGAGGACCTGGGCGCGGGCCTGCTCAGCGTCCTGGCAGGTGAACAGCACCTCGACCCGGTTGCAGGTGGACAGGAGGTAGTACTCGCCCACCGCCTCCAGCTGCCCCAGAGCACGCAAGGGTTCTTCGTAGCCGCTTGAAAGGGCCAGCTTTTCACGGATTTCCAGCGGGGTCGTCTTATGGTTGACTCCCAGCAGCACTATGGTGTCATGCGGCATAGGAATGCACCCCTTCCAGCAGAAAGGAAACGCCCCAGAGGGTGAACAGCACGGACAGGAAGGCGATGATGCTGAGGATCGCCGCGCGGCGGCCCCGCCAGCCCACGGTGAATCGCTGGTGGACCACGGCCGCGTAGAGGAACCAGGTAATGAGCGACCAGGTCTCCTTGGGATCCCAGTGCCAGTAGGCGCCCCAGGCCTGCTTGGCCCAGATCGAACCGGTCACCAGGCCGAGGGTGAGCAGGGGAAAGCCGACGCTCAGGCAGTGATGGTTGAGCTTGTCCAGGGCCTCCAGGGAGGGCAGGCGGGAATAGAACAGGCCGAACCGCTTGGACTTGATCTCCCGCTCCTGCAGCAGGTACATGATGCCGCCGACGCAGGCCAGGGCGAGAAAACCGTTGGCCACCAGGGTGACCGAGGCGTGCACCGGCAGCCACCAGGACTGCAGGGCGGGGGCCAGCGGCAGGATCGCCCGGGAAGAAAAGGCCGCCACCAGCATGAGCGCCACCACCGGCACGCTGACGAACACGCCCAGGTTCTTGACCGTGTAGCGCCAGCGGAAACTCAGGTAGCAGACGGCCAGCGACCAGGCGAAGAAGGAGACGGTCTCGTGGTGGCTGGTGATGGGCGTGTGCCCGGCTTCCACGTAGCGGGCGACGATGTTCACGGTGTGCAGGAGGACCGCGGCGAGAAAGATCCCGTGGGCGATGCGCCGGACCTCGTTCCTGCTGGTCAGGAAGAAGACGAGGTAGGCCGCCGCGGCGAGCAGATAGGCGGCCAGGCCTGCCTGAAAGAGGAAAAAGCTCATCGTTGCTCCTTGATCACTCGCCCGGACCGGAACCTGCCGACCGGGCAGGCCGTTCGGTCCCGAGCACGTTGTCCAGATGGCGCTCTATCCTGTCCCAGCGACCGGAGCGCAGCCAGTCGAGCAGCGGTGCAGCGGACAGGTGCTGCAGCCGGTCCCTTCGCTCCGCCGGGGACGACGGGCCGGCGAGGATGCGGTCGCGCGCCTCGCCCAGCAGGTCGGTGAGCAGACCGTACTCTTCGCCGAACTCGCCTTCGAGCTGCCGCCGGATCAGTGCCGAAACCGCCGGGCTTCGACCGCTGGTGGACACGGTCAGGAGCAGGTCGCCGCGCCGGACCGCGGCCGGGATCTGGAAATCGCAGGCCTCGGGGGCATCGGCGATGTTCGCCAGCAGCCCGGCGGCCCGTGCATCCCGCTGCACCGCGGCCTGCACCGCGGGCTGATCGGTGGCGGCGAAAACCAGCAAGGCCTCGTCGAGATCGCCCGATTCATAGGGCTTGGCCCGCCAGGTCACGGTCCCCCGGTCGACCAGCGCGTGCAGCGATGCGGTCAGCACCGGGCTGATTACCCGCACCCGGCCGCCGGCGGCAAGCAGGCCGCTGACCTTGCGCTCGGCGACCTTGCCGCCGCCGACCACGACACAGAGCCGGCCGGCGATGTTCAGGCTCACTGGATACATGTTGGTTCCGTCAAGGCCGCTCCTCCAGGCCCATGGCCGTACGGACTCGGGCCCGACCACAATCGGCGCAGGTCCGTCCCGCGGCGGTTCAGCGGGAGGCGGCGGCGGCCTTGCCCCAGGTCTCGGGGCGGGGCTGCAGCCGGGTCAGGAGGATGGTCTTGTCCGCCTCCAGGCTCTTCAATTTTCTCGGCGAGGCCGAAATTTTATACTCTTTCTCCGCCATTTTCAAGAAAGGCTGGAGGCTGCGGCGCTGGGCATCGTGGGCCAGGTAAACCACGCCGTCGGGCTTGAGCGCCCGGCGAAGTACGCCCAAAAGCGGCTGGAAAAACTCCTCGCGGAAGAGGATCTCCGCACCGAGGATCACATCGTAGCGCTCCATCTCCGGCGGGGCAAGCCAGTCGAGCAGGGTGCAGCGCACCTGCGGCAGTTTGCTCGCCGCGGCGTTGACCCGCTCGAAATCGAGGATGAGCGGCTCGTAGTCGCTCAGGGTCACCTGGTAGCCGGCCGCGGCGGCGACCAGCCCGGGCGCGCCCAGGCCGGCGCCCAGTTCGAGGAGCGTGGCCCCGTCGCGGCGGGGCTGAGCGGCAATGAATTCGGCCAGCACGATGGCCGCCTCCCACAGCCGGATCCAGAAGGGAAAGCTGGAGACATCCTTGAGCGGGTCGCGGCCCTCGAGGATCTGCTCCAGATCGGTGATCTTGAGCAGATGCAGGTGGTAGTCGCGAACCCTGAAGGGTTCGAAGGCCACCGTGTACCGCTCCTTGATGCGTGTGTACAGCGCCAGTGCTTCGGCGGGCAGGGTCTGCGGATCCATCGTCTGTTCCAGTGCGCAAAAGGGGCGCGCCGGCGGCACCAGTGCTCGGCGCGTCCACGCTTTTTTCGGCGCGGACAACCGGCGATGCGTACCCATGGCGCGGACAAAAAAAGAGCGGACCGACGTATGCCGGTCCGCTCCTACAAACAGTGCGTGCCTTCAGGCTATCAGCAGCCTTCCAGTTTTTTGCCTTTCTTGACCTTGACAGTTACTGCATCGCCGGCCTTCATATCGTCAGCCTTGTCGCAGGTAACGGTGACCTTGTTGCCATCGACGCTGTCCACGGTGCACTTGGCAGCAAACACCGCACCTGCACTGAACACGAAAGCCGCAATCATCACTGCCGTTACAATCTTTTTCATGATGGTCTCCTTTATGAAGTGGTTGTTCAACCATACCAGTGGCCTCTTTCCTGTGCCACAGATTAAGAAATGCGCCCCTGCTTGTCAACAGCAATTCTCCAACGGCCGGTCCGGCCCGGGGGCGGTTCAGAGCACCGCGGCGATATCCCGCTCGAGCAGGGTCCGGGGCATGGGCCCGGGGTATTTCTTGACCACGTGGCCGCTGCGGTTGACCAGAAAAGAGGTGGGCACGGCCACCACATTGCCGAAATTCCGGGTGGTAGTGCTGTCCGCCATGAGGACCGGGTAGGTGATACCGGCCTGTTCCACCAGCCGCGCCACCGCCGCCGCACCGCCCTCGTCCACGGACAGGGCCACGACCGCAAACCCCATTTCGCCGTACTTCGCCTGCAGTTGTTTGAGCGTCGGAATCTCCTGCAGACAGGAGGGGCACCAGGTGGCAAAAAAGGTAATCAGGACCGCCCGGCCCCGATAGGTCTCACTGGCCACCACCTGGCCATCCACCGCCGCCGGCAGGGCAAAGGAGGGCATGACCACGGCCGCCCGGCCCATGGGGGCGCCAAGGAGCACACAGAGCACCGTTGCCAGCAGGATTGTTCGCTTCATCGTGTTCCGTTTTTCTTTTTACCAGTAACCATGCAGACCGACCGGGGCGCAGGGCGCCGTTCCGGGCGGCTGCGGGGGTTCAGGAACCCCGCCCAGCGCACTGCTTACCTTCCCGGCCGCCCTCCTGTCAAGGGGTTGCGGTCCAGGCGGGACGCCCGGCCGCTTCCCGGAAAACCGTTGCACCGGTACCGGCTTCCGGGTAGATAAGGGACGTCAGTGTCAACGCTTCTCGCCAGAGCCCGCCTCCATCCCCTCCTGTGTACACGACCATGACCGCCAGAATCCTGCCGCTCTGTCTGTTTGTCCTGCTCCTCGCCCTTCTTGTCTCCGCCGCGGCCAACGTGGTCGACCGCAGCGTCGCCGTGGTCAACGAGGACACCATCACCCTGTCCGAGGTCAACGAGGTGGGCAAGCCCATTTTCCAGAAGGTGGCCGAGGAAACGCCCCCGGAACAGCTCAACGAGGTCATGGGGCAGGTGCGCCGGACCATCATCGAAAAGCTCATCGACAAGAAGCTGGTCGTCCAGGAGGCGAACAAGCTCAACCTCAAGGTGAGTGACGAGGAGGTGGAGAGCGCCCTGCAGCGGATCCTGGCGAGCAACCAGGCCACCATGGAGCAGTTCCGCCAGGAGATCGCCGGCGCAGGCATGAGCGAGAAACAGTACCGCGAGGATCTGCGCGAGCAGATCCTCAGTTCCCGGCTGATCAACAGCGAGGTCCGCGCCAAGATCGTCATCAGCGAGGAACGGGCGCGCGAATATTACGATACCCACTACACCGGCCAGGCCGCCGAGGCGGGCGCCCATCTTCTCCAGATCGGTATCCGCTGGGACGCAGCGGACCGGTCCGGCACGGTTCCCGACCGTGACCAGGCCCGGGCCCGGATCGAGCAGGTGCGCGCCCTGGCCCTGGCGGGCGGGGACTTCCGGGAGTTGGCGAAACAGCACTCCAACCTG
This sequence comes from uncultured Desulfobulbus sp., assembly GCA_964567725.1. Lineage (GTDB taxonomy): Bacteria > Desulfobacterota > Desulfobulbia > Desulfobulbales > Desulfobulbaceae > Desulfobulbus. The sequence continues at coordinate 14,391 of CAZMNU010000007.1, forward strand.
CCCACGGCCGCCGACGGCGGCGACCTTGGAACCTTCAAGGTCGAGGAACTGGCTGCCTCCATCCGCACGGTTGTCGCCGGCCTGCAGCCCGGCACAATCAGCGACATCGTCGAACAGGACGGCAGTTTCCAGTTCTTCTCGATCGCCTCCACCGGCGACGGTAAAACCGGCGAGCAGAAACCCTTTGCCGAGGTGCAGGAGGAGATCCGCGAAAAACTCGCCCGGGAGGAAATGGAGCAACGCTTCAAGGACTGGCTGAAAGGCATCCGCGAAAAGGCCTACATCAAAATTCTCTAGCTGCCACGACCCGCCGCGGCCCTCCGGCAGCCGACCACCCTGACGCGCGGGCGGCCTGCCCCTCCGCCGGCGCCATCCGATCGAGACCGACACCCATGACCGTTCACCCCACCCCGGTTGCCGAATCCGAGCCGCAGCGTTCGCTCGGTGATCGTCTCCGCCAGGCGCGCGAGGAGCAGAACCAGAGCCTCGAGGATGTCTCCCGGGCCACCAGGGTCTCCCTCGCCAACCTGCGGGCCATCGAGGCGCAGGCCTACGACCGGCTGCCTGCCGACCCCTTCGCCAAGGGCATGGTCGTTCTCTACGCCACCCACCTGGGCCTGGACGGGCCACAGGCCGCCGCCCGGTTTCTGGCCGAGCGCCACCGCGGCGGGGACATGCAAAGCGCCGCCCATCAAAACCTGGCACGTTTTTCGCTCCTGCCGAAAAAACTGGCCGAGCCCTCCCATCTCTCTTCCGCGGCCGTGGCCATGGCCCTGCTCATGATCATCGTCCTGTCGTTCACCCTCTTCTGCCTGTCCACCTCCTGGAACCCCTTCGCCTTTCTCACCGAGCGGGTCTGGGTGACACCCGCCGCGACGGGCAACTCCTTCCACCCGGCCGACCCGGCGACCGGCAACGGCGGGCAGCGCCGGACGCTGCAGCTATCGGCCCGCTTTCTCTCGGATGTCGAGGTGATGGTGCGCGTGGACGGCCACCTTTCCCCGCGCCAGAGGTACAGCAGGAACACCAGCGCCACCTGGTCGGCCGAACGGCAGTTACGGGTCGAATTTTCCAAGCCTGACAGCGCCGAGCTGTCCCTCAACGGCAGCCCCCTGCCCTTCCCCCGCGGCCGCGACGGCCTGCACGTCCTCCAACTGCCCGCCGACGCCACCGCTCCATGACCCTGCAGAGCACCTGCGCCATTGTGCTCAAGGTCGCCGAACACGGCGAGGCGGACAAACTGGTCACCTGCTACAGCCGGGAACTCGGCCGCATGACCGGTCTGGCCAAGGGGGCGAAGCGGAGTTCGCGCCGGTTCGTCAACAAGCTCGAAGAGTTCTCCCTGCTGCAGCTCTTCTATCGGCCGCCGCGCAGCCCGTCGGGCCTGACGTTCATCGGCGAGGCCGAACTGCTCCGCGCACACCTGTCCCTGCGCGCCGTGTACCCCCGGTATGTGGCCGCTGCCTACCTGGGCGAACTGACCCTGCGCTTCACCCGCGACAACGATCCGGACCGACGGATCTTCAGCCTGCTGCAGTGGGCCCTGGACGCGCTCGACCGGGGCGAGGCCGCGGTCAAGACCGCTGCCCTCTTTCACCTGCTGCTCCTCGACGCCACCGGCTACCGCCCCGAGTTGCACCGGTGCGGTCACTGCGGCCAGCCCGTCGGTCCCGGCCGGAACTTCCTGCTGCTCCCGGGCACCGGCTCGCTGCTGTGCAGCGTCTGCCGACCCTACCCGGCCGCAACGGGCAGCCGGCTGTCGGTGCAGACCCTGAAATTTCTCGCCCAGGCCCAGCGTGCCGGCCAGGAACGGGTCAACCGGCTGCAGATGCCGGCCCGCACCGCGAACGAAGCCCTGGAGGCCCTGTACCGCTACACCCTGCACCTGCTGCAGCAGGATATCCACTCCTGGAAATACCTGCGCGCCCTCCATGCCGAGCCGCCACCTCGGGCGCGGGCCACTCCCCGCCGGGGTGGCACGGAAAGTGCTTGACCCGGGGCAATATCCTCCTGCCGGCCGTTCATCGGTCGCACGACAAGGCGCTTGACGCGCCGGGGGAATTGCTCTATTGATCCACCGCGTCGGCCCTGATCCAAGCGGTCGGAGGCACTGCCGCCCTTGCCCCGGCACACCAGGCCGGCAGGCGCGAACCACGTGTCAAATTTCCGGCGGTCGTCCCCCAAATCGGTGACGATTGCTTCACCCCCTGAACTTGCGAACCCGCAGCATCCACCATGAACCGTTCCGGTCTCATCATCACCCTGCTCATGGGGTGCCTTGCCCTCCTTCTCTGGAAAGTGGTCAACACACCCAACCTCGAACCGCCCTGGCCGGCCAAGATCCAGGGGTTCTCGTTCTCGCCCTTCCGCGCCGGCCAGTCGCCCAGCGAGAACGTCTACCCCACGGTGGACGAGATCGACCGGGACCTCGCCCTGCTCGCCGGCAGCGCCCACGCGGTCCGCAGCTACAGTGTCGACAGCACGCTCGCGGAGATCCCCCGCCTGGCCGCGGCCCACGGCCTGAACGTGGTGCTTGGCGCCTGGATCAGCAACGACCAGGCCGCCAACGAAGAGCAGATCAACAAGCTCATCAAGGTCTACCGGGAACACCACCGCAACATCGTCCGGGTGATCGTCGGCAACGAGACCCTGTTCCGCACCGAGCAAAGCGTGGACGAGATGATCGCCCACATCCGCCGGGTGAAGCAGTCGGTGTGGGCGCCGGTCAGCCTGGCCGAACCGCCGCACATCTGGGAGAAGTACCCGCAGCTGGCCGAGCACGTCGATTTCATCACCATCCACCTGCTGCCCTACTGGGAGAACATCCCGGTGGACCAGGCGGTGGAGTACTGCGTCAATCGCTACAACCAGATCAGGGAACTCTTTCCCGACAAGCCCATCGTCATCGGCGAGGTGGGCTGGCCGAGCGGCGGGCGCACCCGCGGCCAGGCCGTGGCCAGCCCGGCCAACGAGGCCAAGTTCCTGCGCCGCTTCCTCGACGTGGCCGAGAAGAACGGCTACACCTATTACCTCATGGAGGCCTTCGACCAGATCTGGAAGGGCAAGGACCTGGAGGGCGAGGCCGGGGCCTACTGGGGCGTGTACAACGAGGACCGCCAGGCCAAGTTCGAATTCACCCGGCCGGTGATCAACATCCCCCAGTGGCGGGAACTGGCCGCCATGAGCATCGGCCTGGCGATGGTACTGCTGCTCCTGCTGTTCCGTGACAGCAAGGGACTGCTCGACCGGGGCCGCGGCTTTCTGGCGCTGATCGCCTACGCCATCACCACCTTTGCCGTGTGGGTGGTGTACGATTTCCAGCACCGCTACATGACCACCGCCAGCCTGGTGGTGGGCATCCTCCTGCTGCTCGCCGCCATCGGCGCCATCCTGGTCATCCTCGCCGAGGCGCACGAGTGGGCCGAGAGTTTGTGGACAAAAAAATGGCAGCGCCTGCCGCGGCCGGCGGCGGACACCCCCGATGCGGACCTGCCCCTGGTGTCCATCCACGTGCCGGCCTACAACGAGCCGCCGGACATGATGATCCAGACCCTGGACGCCCTCGCCCGGCTCGACTACCCGCGCTTCGAGGTGCTGGTGATCGACAACAACACCAAGGACCCGGCGGTGTGGCAGCCGGTGGAGGAACACTGCCGCCAACTCGGCGAGCGGTTCCGTTTCTTCCACGTGGCCCCGCTCGCCGGCTTCAAGGCCGGGGCGCTCAACTTCGCCCTGCGCCAGACCGCGCCCGAGGCCGAGGTGGTGGCGGTGATCGACAGTGACTACATGGTCGAGCCGGACTGGCTGCGCGCCCTGGTGCCGCAGTTCACCGACGCGAACATGGCCATCGTCCAGGCCCCGCAGGACTACCGCGACGGCGACGAGAACGCCTTCAAAGCCATGTGCCTGGCCGAGTACCGCGGTTTCTTCCAGATCGGCATGGTCACCCGCAACGAGCGCAACGCCATCATCCAGCACGGCACCATGACCATGGTCCGGCGGAGCGTGCTCGACGAGGTCGGCGGCTGGGCCGAGTGGTGCATCACCGAGGACGCGGAACTCGGCCTGCGCATCTTCGAGCGCGGTTACGCAGCCAGCTACATCCCCTACAGCTACGGCAAGGGGCTCATGCCCGACACCTTCCTCGACTACAAGAAGCAGCGGTTCCGCTGGGCCTACGGCTCGGTGCTTATTCTTCGCCACCACATGATGGCCATGTTCGGCCTCAAGCGCACCGGCCTGACCCGCGGCCAGCGCTACCATTTCCTGGCCGGCTGGCTGCCCTGGTTCGCCGACGGCATCAACATGCTGTTCAACATCCTGGCGCTGGGCTGGTCCTGGGGCATGATCTTCTTTCCCAAACACCTGTCGCCGCCGCACGTGGTGTTCGCGGCCCTGCCCCTGGCCCTGTTCGTCTTTAAGAGCCTGAAGATGTTCTTCCTCTACCGCAGCCGGCTGGGGGCCACCCGCCGGCAGAGCCTCGCCGCCGGACTGGCCGGCCTGGCCCTGTCGCACACCATCGCCCGGGCCATGGTCACCGGCTTCGTCACCCGTCGCATCGGCTTCTTCCGTACGCCCAAGAAGGCCCAGGCCAATGCCTTTGTCAAGGCGTTGGGTGACGCCCGCGAGGAACTGTTGTTTGCCACCGCGCTGGTCATGGCCGTGGGCGGCATACTCTTCGCCCGGCCTGACGCCGGCCTGCTCGACACCCGGGTGTGGATGCTGATGCTGGCGATTCAGGCCATACCGTACGCGTCCGCGGTGGTGGTGTCGCTGGTCAGCGGTCTGCCCAGGCTGCCGGCCCGACTGGTCGGCGTCATGGGTCCGCTCAAGGGGATGGGGGGTGAGGAAAACGATTAGGCGCTGCGGATCAGCTCGAGCAGTTCTTCGGCGCTGATGCGGGTACTGACGTCGGCACCCTCGAGCAGGGAGTTGGCGAGGTCGCGCTTCTCCTGGTGGAGGCGGACGATCTTCTCCTCGATGGTGTTGGCGGTGACCAGGCGATAGACCGTGACCGGCCGCTTCTGGCCGATGCGGTGCGCCCGGTCGGCGGCCTGGTCCTCCACTGCCGGGTTCCACCAGGGATCCATGTGGATGACGTAGTCGGCGGCGGTCAGGTTGAGCCCCAGGCCGCCGGCCTTCAGGCTGATGAGGAACAGGTCCCCCTCGCCGGCCTGGAATCCCTCCACCTGCTGCTGCCGCTCCCGCGCCGGGGTGGTGCCGTCCAGGTACTTGTAGCTGATACCCTGTTCGTCGAGATGGGCCCGGATGAGCGCCAGGTGACCGGTGAACTGGCTGAAGACGAGCGCCTTGTGGCCGCCGCCGAGCAGTTCCTCGACCACCTCGGCGAACACCTGCAGCTTGCTCGAGGCGATGTCCACCTGGTCGCTGATCAGCTTCGGATTGCAGCAGGCGCGCCGCAGGCGCATGATCTCGGCCAGAATCTGCAGGTGCCGACCGGTCTTCTCGCTGCTGCCCTCGATATTCTCGATGGCCTGCTGGCGCAGCGCCTCGTAGAAGCGCATTTCCGCCGGGTCCATCTCCACCCGCAGGGTGATCTCGGTGCGCGGCGGCAGTTCCTCCAGCACCTGCGACTTGATGCGGCGGAGCATGAACGGCCGGATGAGCTTCTTCAGGGTGCGCCGCGCCTCCCGGTCGTGGTACTTCTCGATGGGGATGCCGAAGCGGCGGTTGAACTGCTTCCAGGTACCGAGCAGCCCCGGGTTGATGAAATTGAACAGGTTCCACAACTCGCCCAGGTGGTTCTCGATGGGCGTGCCGGTGGTGATCAGGCGGAACCGGCCGTTCAGGCGCATGGCCGCCTTGGACCGCTTGGTGGCCGCATTCTTGATGGCCTGGGCCTCGTCGAGGACAATGGACTGCCACTGCACCTGGGCGAGCAGTTCGATCTCCTGCTGGAGCAGGGTGTAGCTGGTCACCAGCAGGTCGAACTTGCCCAGGGACGGGATCAGGGCGTCGCGGTTCAACTCCGAAAACATGTGGAAGTTCAGGGTGGGCGCGAACCGGTGGACCTCGGTGGCCCAGTTCAGGCAGACCGAGGTCGGCGCGACCACCAGGGTCGGTCCCTGGTGGGCAAGACTGAGGATCACGGTGATGGCCTGCAGGGTCTTGCCCAATCCCATGTCGTCGGCCAGGCAGGCGCCTACGCCGAGATGTGCCAGCCGGCTCATCCACACGAACCCCTCCCGCTGGTAGTCACGCAACTCTGCCTTGAGGGTGGAAGGCACCACCGGGGTCAGGTCCTGGGCATCGGCAATGGCCTGCAGCCGCTGGCGCCAGCCCTTGTCCGCGGTGGTCTGGGCCTCGTGGGTCAGCTCTTCCAGGGCAATGGCGGCGAGCGGATGGATGCGTACCTCGCGGTCGCCGCCCGGCTGGCTGTTGCCGTAGAGGATCAGCTCCTCCAGCCGGTTGCGGAACTCCTGGGTGAGCGCCAGGAACTGTCCCTCGCCCATGGGGATGAAGCGGCTGCGGCTCTCCCGGACCTTGTCGAGCAGGGTCTTCAGGTCCATGACCTCGTCCTGGTCGATCTCCAGCTGGCCGGTGAGGGAAAACCAGTCCTGCTGGCTGGTGCGGATGTTCAGGTTGAGCTGGTTGACCCCGGCCTGGCGGCGGACGGCGAGTTTTTCCCCCTCCGGCCACTCGAGGATCACCCGATCGCGGATCTCCTCGATCTCGAGCAGCACCTGCAGGCACTCCTCCGGGTCCACCAGGTGCCACTCGCGCCTGTTCTCCTGCTCGTAGTCGATGGCCAGGTCGAGCATGGGACAGCTCTCCTCGATCTCCCGCGCCCGGGCCTCCTCGAGCTTGAGATTGCGCCGGGTGCGGTAGCGCCGGCCGTCGATCTCGGTGACCAGGTTGGCCACACCGGCGCCGGGCTTGAGGTAGGGGCCGCCGTTGGTGAACGGGCGGACGAACATCTCGATGCGAAAGCCGCTGCCATAGGGGATGATGTGGACATGCGGCGTGGCGTCGCTGTCCACCGCCTCCGCCGGCAACCCCTCGCCGGGCATCTCGATGGAGGAGTGCACGGTCATGAACGAGGCAATGTTGCCGATGGCGGCAAGCACCTTTTTACTGGCCGCCATCGGCACGAGCAGGCCGTCGCGGCCGGTTATCCTGGCCACCCGCCGGTGTTCGTCGCGGATCTGGATAACGCGGAAGCGGGTGGCCGTCTCCGGCCAGACCGCCACCTCGCCCTCGCCGATGTCCTGGCAGAAGTGGATGAACAGGGCCTCGTCACGGCGCTCCACCACCAGTTCCGGCTCGCCGGCAACGATCTCCACCGGCGTTTCCGGTGAGCGGCGCAGGAACACCGCCGGATGGCCGATGAGGCCGGGCAGCGCCCTGCCGGGGTCGAAGGCGTAGCCGCTGTTGCGGCCCTCGCGCATCTCCACCTGCTGGAGGGCGGCGCAGATCTCCCGGTCCTGGCTGCTCAGGTAGTCGATCTCCCTGCCGAGAAACAGCCGCTTGAAGGCAATGGTGCGGCCCTTGGTCCACTCGCCGGTGAGTGAGCGGCGCTGTTCCTTGGGGGTCAGTTCGAGCTGGCCGTCGCGGTACTCGACCAGCCAGCACAGACGGGTGGTCTGTTCCGGCTCCCGCATCCTCCGGGTCACCTCGATGAGTTCCTCCAGGCTCTGCTTCCAGGCCGCGTTCGGGGCGATGATATTGGTCAGGAAACGGCAGTCGAGCCGGTCGGCGAGGTCACAGGCGGTCTGCCGCATGGCGGTCTGGCTCACGTCCAGGGTGGCAAGCAGTTCGGCCGACTCCATGGCCACCCAGAGAAAGTCGTTGCGCATGGCCTGGTCGTGCAGGTGGCGCAGGATGTCCTGGAAGTCCCGCGGGATATCCACCCCCATCCAGTAGAGCGACATGATCGCCACCAGCGAGGTGAGGCAGCGCTCGTCGGCCATCAGGCTTTCGGTGAGCGCCAGCATGTCCGGCATGACCTCGTCCGGTGAGCGGAGCACGGCGTCGAGGAAGCGGAAGGACAACTCCTCCGGGCAGCCGTTGCACCGCTTCAGGACGGTGGCCACCGCCTGGCGGACCCGGTCGCGGTCCCCCTCGCCGTCCCGGGCGAGGAGCGCGAACAGGCAGAAGAGGCCGGTGATGCCGAAAAAGAAGCTCGGCTCGCTGCCGGCGTAGCGCTGCAGTTCGGCCAGGTCCTGGTCGTAGAGGTGCAGGGCCTGGTCGGTGTCGCCGCCAAGAAAGGCCGCGGTGCCGGTGAACCCGGAAGCGGCGAACGATTCCGGGAACCGCTCGAGCAGTTCGCGCAGTGCGGTCAGCCGGCCCTGCAGCAGGTAACAGCTGGCCAGCAGCCGGTGAAAGGGTACCTGCTCGTCCTCGGGCACGGTCATGGCCCGGGTGTTTTCCAGGTAGGCGATGATCTCCGGGTAGAGCAGCAGCCGTTCCAGCGAGTGGCGGATCACCTGGTCGAGCAGAAAAAACTGAAGTGAACCCGGCAGGCTGCCGAACCAGGCAGGGTCAAAGGCGCCGGCGGTGACCAGCACGGCCGGCGGCTCGGTGTGCAGGTGGGGGCGGCAGCTGGCCTCGAGAAAGGCGAGGGCCTCGTCGAGCCGGTCGAAGTCCTGGGCATACACGCCGATACGGAACTGACGCAGGGCCCGCCAGCAGCGGGTCACCCACTTGCCGTGCATGTAGTCCACCGGCGCCCCCTTTTCGACCAGGGCGGCGAAACGGCTGAAACGGCGGTTGGCCACGGCCTGCCGGGTGAGCTGCTCGGCCAGCACGGGCGGACACTGGTTCTTGCTGTTGAGCAGCCCCTTCCGCCGGAGCCGGGCGACCATCTCGCCCACATCCCCCTCGCCGAGGCGGCGGTTGGCCACCGGGGGCGGATCGAGGGCGGCCAGGCACTTGGTGAGAAAGGCGATGGAAACCGGCTCGTAGATGACAGAGATGAATTGCAGGAGGAGCTGCTCACCGGCCGGCAGGGCGGCTACGGTCTGAAGATCGACGGTGCTCCGGGCGGTTTCCGCGCTCCTCCTGGTCGCAGGGGTGGGCAAGGCCATGCTCACCATCGCGGCCGGAGGGCAGGCAGACCGCGGCCAAACCAGGGGCAATGTTCCCCGGCAGGAACCAGGACAGACAGGACCATCACTTGAGCATCTCGTTGTTGGTCCAGATTTTGGCGTCGCTGCGCAACTTGCTGAGCCAGTCGGCCACCAGCCTGTTTTCCCGGGCGGCCAGCAGCTGCTTCTCGAGATTCGCCCGCTGCGCCGCGGCCGCCGGGTTCTTGCCCAGGCGGGTGTCGAGGATCCGGTAGACATAGAAATCGGTACCCACGGTGAGCACCTGTTCCGGCACGGCGTCCTGACCGAGCCGGGCAAAGGCGTCGTCGCGGACCGGCGCCGGCACGGTCCCGGACGGTCCACTCCGCTGCAGGTAGTCCGACTCCCGCGTCGCGGTGCCTTCCGGCCAGGTGCCCTTCTCCCTGGCTCCCTTGAGCGCGGCCTCGGCCGCAGCGCGGGCCAACTCCACGCTCCTGGCCGCCTTGAAATCGGCCACGGCCCGGTCGCGAACCTCGTCCAGTTTGGGCACCACCGCCTCGCGGACATCGTCCACGTAGGCGATGACGTAGCCGTCGGCGGTTTCCACGATGGAGCTCAGCTCCCCTTTGCGCAGGCCGAAGGCGGCCTGCAGGAAGGCCTGGTCGCGCACCACCGCCTCGGCATCGGCGGGCGGCGCGGTCTGTGCGAAAAACCCGGTGGCCGGGATTTTGACGCCGCTGGCCGCACTGTATTTGGCCAGGCTGCCGGCGCGGATGATCTCTTCGTAGGCGGTGGAGGCCCGCTTGAAGGTGACCCCCTTGACCGCCTGGCGCTGGAGTTCGCTGCGGATGGTGGCGGCAACCTCGTCCAGCGGCCGGGTCTGCTCGGCGACGATGTCCGCCAGTTTGAGAATATGAAAGCCGAATGGCGACTCGACGATGCCGCTGACCTCGCCCTTCTCCAGCGCGAAGGCCGCCTGCTCGAACGACGGCACCATCTGCCCGCGGCTGAAGAAGCCCAGGTCACCGCCCTTGTCGCGCGAGGCATCCTCGGACACCTCCCGGGCGAGACGGGCGAAATCGCCACCCTTGGCGAGTTGGGCGAGCACCTGCTCGGCCTGCCGCCGTTTGCCGTCCCTGACCTGCGGACTGTCCTGTTCGCGGGTCTTGAAGAGAATATGACTGGCCCGCCGCCGCTCCGGCGTGCGGTACTGGGCAATATGTTCCTCGTAGTGGCGCCGCACCGCCTCGTCGCTGACCTTGGCCTGCTCCAGGTCCTCGGCAAAGGGGAAGAAGAGGTACTGCACCTTGTACTGCGGCGGCCGCTTGTACTGCTCCCTGGCGCCTTCATACCAGGCGGCCAGCGCCGCCTCATCGACCGTGACCCGCGCCACCTGATCGGCGCTCCTGAAGGCGGCGAAGCCGATCTTCACCTCCTGATCGGCATACTCCAGCCAGTTGCGCACCTCCTGGTCGGAGAGCGTGGCGAACCCGCCGACCAGCGCCACCGTCCGACTGACAAGCAGATCGTTTTCGATGCCCTTTTCGAAAATCGTCGGCGACAGGCGGTTGTTATCGAGCACCACCTTGTAGCGGTCGAGACTGAACCGGCCATTCTCCTGGAACGCGGCCATTTCCTTGATCTGCCGCTGCACGGCTGCAGGGGGCACCTGCACGCCGATTTTTTTCGCGCCCTGGCGCAGCAGTTCCGACTGGATCAACTGGTTGAGCACCTGCTGCTTGAGCCCGATGCTCTCGATGAACTCCTGCGGCAACTGGCCGCCGAACTGCTGCTTGTAGGATTCCACCGCCCGTTCGTAGCTCTCCTGAAACTCCCGATAGCCGATCTCCTTGCCGTTGACCACGGCCAGGGCATTGGGGTTGCCGCCGAGATTGGTGCCCACACCCCAGAAGACGAAGACCACGGCGATGACCACCACGATCACCTGAATAACGATGGATTGTGCGTTTTTTCTTAATATATCCAGCATAATACACCTTCGCTCAAGAATGGCCGGTCCGGCCGGAGGTCGACTGCAAAGCGGGCATTATCTTCAATTTCTCAGCAAGATACCAGAGAAAAATGCACCGCCGGTGCGCGGAAAAAATGAACCGCGGCTCACCCAAAAAGAACCGGTGCGCACTTGACAAGAGCCAACCCCTATAGTAAGAAGCGGGTGATTTTTCGCACAGGTTTTTATTCATCACCAATAGTTAACACTTTGGCCTAGGAGGAACACATGGCGAGTATTGAGCACAAGGGAAAAAGCTACGAAGTGGACGAAGACGGATTCCTGCTGAAGGGTCAGGAAGAGTGGGACGAGAACTGGGTTGATTACGTCAAGACCGTTGAGGGTATCGCCGAGATCACCGACGAGCACCAGAAGGTCATCGATGCCCTGCAGGAGTACTACAAGAAGAACGGCATCGCCCCGATGGTTCGTATCCTCTCCAAGACCACCGGCTTCCCGCTGAAGCGCATCTACGAGCTGTTCCCGTCGGGCCCCGGCAAAGGCGCCTGCAAAATGGCCGGCCTGCCCAAGCCGACCGGTTGCGTCTGATCCGCCCCACCGTTCATCACAGAACGTGCAAAGGCCGCCCCTTGGGGCGGCCTTTTTTTGTCCGCTCCGGCCGCCGCCGGCCCGGCTAAAAGGACATCTCGAGAAAATGCCCGCGGAAACGGGTCAGATCAGCGCCGCACTGACCGCAGACGAACTGTACCTCGCCGTGGATCTCGGTGGAATTCTCCACCGGCGTGAACGACCCGTCCGAATTCTGCACATAGCGGGTCGTCACTTGCACATTGTCGGCGGTCTCCACAAATTCGGCATCGTTGCCGCAGTGCGGGCAGGCGATGCGGCCCACCGGTTCGCCGGAAGGAATCTGGACTTTTTTCATGACATGCACCGGCCTGTTCGCTGGCCTCAAAGCTGTTGATCTGTCCCACGCCAGCGGCCCGCTGCCTGCTGCCTTCAGGGGAAAAACTCGATGAAAAATCCGCCGCATTCGCCCGTCGGTTCCTCTTCCCGGTGTTCGACGCGGCCGACCCGCGCGTAGGGTGAACCGGTCGCCAGCCAGGCGAGCAGTTCGTCGACCTCGGCCGCCGGACCCTCGAAGACCGTCTCCACCGTGCCGTCCGGCCGGTTCCTCACCCAGCCGGACAGGCCCAGCCGCACGGCCTGTCGCCGGGTGTATTCCCGAAAGGCCACCCCCTGCACCCGGCCGTGAACCAGGGCATGCACCCGTCTACGCACCATCCCTGCCTCCGGCGGCAACCCTGTCGATGAGCGCGCAAAAGGCGGCTTCATCGAGCGTGTTCAGCCCCAACTCCTCCGCCTTTTTCTTTTTACTGCCGGCCTTGGCGCCGACCACCACGTCGGTGACCCGCTGGCTGATGCTCGAGGCAACCTGGCCCCCCAGGCTTTTCACCAGCTGCTTGGCCTCGTCGCGGGAGAGTCCGTCCAGGGTGCCGGTGAACAGGAAGATCCGGCCGGTGAACGGCAGGGCTTCCCCGGCGGGCGCTTCGATGGCCAGGCCCGCCTCGATCAGTCGGTCGAGCAGATCACGGACCGCCGGGTCGGCGAAGTACGCCTCCAGGCTGGCTGCCGTCTGCGCACCAATGCCGGCAACAGCGAGAAACCTGTCCCGGTCCGCTGCCAAAAGCGACCGCAGATCAACGAAATGGGCCGCCAGCAGGCCGGCGGTCACCTCGCCCACATGGCGGATGCCGAGCGCAGAGAGCAGCCTGGCCAGCGGCACGGTCCGCCGCTTCTCGATCATGGCCAGCACATTGCGCGCCGACTGCTCGCCCCAGCCCTCAAGGGTAGCCAGCCGTTCGCCGTCGAGCCGAAAAAAATCGGGGATTTCCGCGATCAGCCCCTCGCGCACCAACTGCTCGACCTTTTTTTCCCCCAGCCCCTCCAGGTCGAGGCCGTTTTTGCCCGCGAAGTGGATGAGCCGCTGCAGTTGCTGCGCCGGACAGTGGCGGTTCACACAACGGGCGACTGCCTCGTCCGCCTGCCGCTGCAGCTTCTGGCCGCATTCCGGACACTGCTCGGGGAAGACGATGGGCTGTTCCGAACCGGTACGCCGGTCGACAACGACCTTGACGATCTCCGGGATGACGTCGCCGGCCCGCTGCACCAGCACCGTGTCGCCGATGCGCAGGTCCTTGCGGCTGATTTCGTCCCGGTTGTGCAGGGTCGCCCGCCTGACCACCGCGCCGGCGATCTCCACCGGCGCGAGCAGGGCCACCGGGGTGACCGCGCCGGTGCGGCCCACCTGAAACTCGACCGTTTCGACGACCGTGGTCGCCTGCACGGCCGGAAATTTCCAGGCCGTGGCCCAGCGCGGCGCCCGCGCGGTCGCGCCGAGGCGCTGCTGGAGCGCGAATTCGTCGACCTTGACGACCATGCCGTCGATGTCGTAATCGAGCTCATGGCGCAGGGCCATGAGCTCCCGGTAGCGCTGTTCGACCTCGGCCGGGCTGGCGCACACCCGGACGAGCGGGTTGAGCGGCAGTCCCAGGCGACCGAGCCCGTCCAGCAGTTCCCGCTGGCCGCTTGCCGGCAAGGCTTCGCTGTTGCCGACCCCGTACACAAAAAAGGCCAGCGGTCGCCGGGCGGTGATGCGCGGGTCCAGTTGCCGCAGCGATCCGGCCGCGGCGTTGCGCGGGTTGGCGAACAGCGGCTCGCCCTCCTCCTGCCGCTGGCGGTTGAGCAGGAGAAAGCCTTGCTTCGACAGGAACACCTCGCCGCGCACGTGCAATTCCGCCGGCCAGCCCGCGATCGCCTGCGGATCGAGACGGAGCGGGATGGACGGCACGGTCTTCAGTTGGGCGGTGATGTTTTCGCCGGTCCGGCCGTCGCCACGGGTGGCGCCCACCTCGAGCAGACCGTCGCGGTAGACGAGTTCCACGGCCAGGCCGTCGAGTTTCGGCTCGGTGACGTAGTCCACCGGCTCGTCCAGGCGGAGAAACCGCTGCACCCGCTCGGCAAAGGCAATGAACTCGTCGGCCGAGAAGAGGTTGTCCAGGCTGAGCATGGGGCTGGCGTGGCGGACCGGGGCAAAGGCCGCCAGCGGCGCCCCGCCCACCCGGTGGCTGGGCGAGTCGGCGGTGACCAGCTCGGGGTGCTGGGCCTCCAGTTCGAGCAGCTCCCGGAACAGCTCATCGTATTCGCCGTCCGAGATGAGCGGGTCGTCGAGCACGTAATAGCGGTGCGCGTGCAGGCGGATCTGCTCGCGCAGCGCCTGCAGCCGTTCGGCCGCCCCCTGCGCCATGGACCTACATGTCCTCCAGCAGCACGCCGGCCTTGGCGATGTTTTCCCGGCACTCCTCGTCGATGAAGATGAGGATCGCCTCCTTGGGCTTGTTGGCCGCCTCGCTGATCACCTCGGTAACGCCCTTGGCGATCTTCTGCTTCTGCTCCTTGGTCAGTGTTCCGGCTACGCGGATGCTCACGTACGGCATGATATTCTCTCCTGTTGAGGTTGTCGCGCTGGCCCGGGACCGCGGCTGCGGCCGGACGAGCCGGCGTCGACAGGGTTTCGCGGCCATCGGGCGACGCACAAAATACATATCAGAATTTTACTTTTCCGTCGATCAGGTTTATGTTCACCCGGCCGGCGTCCCGCCGCCCACAAGGAGGAGTACCATGCATGTTCTCGTCACCGGCGGCGCCGGTTACATCGGCTCTCACACCTGCCTGGAGTTGCTGCACAGCGGCCACCGGGTCACGGTCATCGACAACCTGGCCAACTCGAGCCGGGAGGCACTGCGCCGGGTGGAGGCGCTCTGCGGACAGACCCTCACCTTCCACCAGGTGGACCTGCTCGACCTGGACGCCTTGCGCCGGGTATTCCGGCAGACCCCGGAGGCCGGGGCGGTGATCCATTTCGCCGGCCTCAAGGCGGTGGGTGAATCGGTGCAGGTGCCGCTGCGCTACTACCAGAACAACCTGATCGGCACCCTCAATCTCTGCCAGGTGATGAGCGAGGCGGGGGTGCAGACCCTGGTCTTCTCCTCCTCGGCCACGGTCTACGGCGACCCGGCGAGCGTGCCCATCCGCGAGGATTTCCCGCTCTCCTGTACCAACCCCTACGGCCGCACCAAGCTGATGATCGAGGAGATCCTGCGCGACCTGCACCGGGCCGAGCCGGCCTGGCGCATCGCCCTGCTCCGCTACTTCAACCCGGTGGGCGCCCACCCGAGCGGCCGCATCGGCGAGGACCCGGGCGGCATCCCCAACAACCTGATGCCCTACATCGCCCAGGTGGCGGTGGGCAAACTCCGCGAACTCGCCGTATTCGGCGGTGATTACCCGACCCCGGACGGTACCGGCGTGCGCGACTACATCCACGTGGTCGACCTGGCGCTCGGCCATCTGCGCGCCCTGGAGCGACTCGCCGACCGGCCCGGGATGCTCACCTTGAACCTCGGCACCGGCCGGGGCTATTCGGTGCTCGACATGGTGCGGGCCTTCGAGGCGGCCAGCGGCAGGGCGGTGCCCTACCGCATCGTTGACCGCCGGCCCGGTGACATTGCCCGGTGCTACGCCGACCCTGCCCTGGCCCAACGGGAACTCGGCTGGCAGGCGACCCGCGACCTGGGAGAGATGTGCGCGGACAGCTGGCGCTGGCAGAGTGCCAACCCCCGGGGCTACGGTCCACGCGATTGAGCACTGAAAAGGCCACAGCCCTTCCCCTGCCGCCCTTGCACCGGCCCTGAGCCGTTTCCCGACCACCTGCCCCATGCCTGAACAGCCCAAACCCTCCCACTCGACCCATCCTCACAGGCCGGACACCCTCTACGCCTCGGGCACGGTGGACGAGGACTTCACCTTCAACGAGCGGGTGGCCGAGGTCTTCGACGACATGCTCAGCCGTTCCATTCCCTATTACCGCACGGTGATCGAGGGCATGGCCCGGCTGCTGGCCGCCCGCCTGCCGGACGGCGCGACCGTCTGCGACCTGGGCTGCTCCACCGGCACGACCCTGCTGGAACTTGCCCGGCTGCTCGACGGCAGGGGATTTGGCTTCCTCGGCATCGACAACGCCCCGGCCATGCTCGCCAAGGCCAGCCGCAAGACCGCCATGTTCGGCAAGTCCGAACAGATCAGCTTCCTGGTGGAGGACATCACCACCTGCGCCCTGCCGCCGGCCTCCGCCTTTGTCTGCAACTACACCCTCCAGTTCCTCCGCCCCATGGCGCGCCAGGCCTTTGTCGACCGGCTGCACGCCGCCCTGCCCGCCGGCGGTGTGCTCATCCTCAGCGAGAAGACGATCTCCCACGCCGGCCGGCTCAACCGCGACTTCATCGACATCTACCACGCCTTCAAGCGGGGCCAGGGCTATTCGGAACTGGAGATCGCCGCCAAGCGCGAGGCGCTCGAGAACGTGCTCATTCCCTTTTCCGCAGAAGAAAATATCGCCATGCTCCGCCAGGCCGGGTTCGCGGAAACCGAGATTTTCTTCAAATGGTTCAATTTCCTCTCCCTCGTCGCCCTGAAAAAAGGCTGCCATGGAACTGTGTGACCGTTTTCCCTGCGCCGACCGGGCGGCGCTGCAACGGGTTCTCGCCGACAAGGCCGCCTGGGTCGGCCAGGCCAAGCGGGGCTTTCTCCGCTACCGTGAACCCTGGCAGTCGGTCCGCCACCTGCGCGCCTCAGCCTGCGATTTCGCAGGCGACGTGGTCCGCATCGGCACGGCCGACGACCTGGCCCCGCGCGACCGGGAGCAGGTCCGCCAGGTCCTGCGTGCCTTCATGCCCTGGCGCAAGGGCCCGTTTTCCGTGTTCGGCATCGACATCGACGCCGAATGGCGCAGCGAGCGCAAATGGAACCGGATAGTGCCCGAACTGCCGGACCTGAAAGGCCGCGTGGTCGCCGACATCGGCAGCAACAACGGCTACTACCTGTTCCGCATGGCCGCCCACCAGCCCTCGTTCGTGCTTGGCTTCGAGCCCTATGTGCAGCACTACTACACCTTCCACACCCTGAACAGCTTCGCCGCGCAGGAAACGCTGCACACCGAACTGCTCGGCATCGAGCACCTGCCGCTGTTCCCGGGCTGCTTCGATGTCATTTTCTGCCTGGGCATCCTCTACCACCGGCCCTCGCCGCTGGAGGCGCTGCGCGACCTGCACACCGCCCTGGTGCCCGGCGGCCGGCTCATTCTCGAATCCCAGGCCATCCCCGGTGACCAACCCGTGGCCCTGTTTCCCGAACGGACCTACGCCAAGGTACCAGGCACCTGGTTCGTGCCCACGGCCAGCTGCCTGCACAATTGGCTGACCCGGTCCGGGTTCAAAGCGGTGCGGCTGTTCTGCGAGCATGCGATGAGCGGCACGGAGCAACGGCGGACCGCCTGGATGCACTACGAATCCTATGAAGATTTCATTGACAAGGAAAACCCGCTGCATACTATAGAGGGGTATCCGGCGCCCCGCCGGGTGTTTTTTTACGCCGAAAAATAGCTGTCCGCGCTGTCCACTGCTGCTGAACGCCGCCCGCTCCCTTGTCGGGCGGTCTCTTTTTCCACCCCAACACAACAGGTTATTTGCCCATGAATGCACACGATTGCACGCTCTACCACGGCGGTCTGAAAGGAGCGGAGACCGCTTTTGGTGAAAACGCCGAAAAATACGGCATCAAGGAGGTCATTTTCACCTTCGCGGAACACAAGCTCAACCGCGACCGCAACCCGGTGCTGCTCAGCGAGGAGGAACTGCAGCGGGGCGACATCAGCATGGAACTGGCCTCGCGGATGATGAACCGCACCTACTACGAAACCGAAAAAATCCGCCGGGTGCTGCAGACCATCTTCCACATGGTCAACAAAGGGCACCAGGTGTTCGTGGTCGGAACCATCCTCGAGGACAATTCGGTCAAGGGCGGCACCGGCTGGGCAGTGGAACTGGCCAAACTGTTCAACCGGCCGCTGCACGTCTATGACCAGCACCGCCGCCACTGGTTCACCTGGAAGGACGGCAGCTGGCAGGAGGACGAGCCGCGCATCTGCTACAACACCTTTGTCGGCTCGGGCACCCGCTACCTGAGCGATGACGGCATCGTCGCCATCGACAAGCTGTTCGCCGACAGCTTCAGCAAGTAATCGCCACCATCCGCCGCATCCGAATCTCGGGTGCGGCGCGTCTGCTTTTTCCCCAATTGCTGGGTTCCGAATTTTCACCAACAAATCGGCACCTTCTTTTTCGGCCGCTGTCCAGCACCGTCTCGGGGAACCCCTTGCCCTTGCATTATTCGTCGTCTCTGGTTATAAAAGACGGAATTTTCTGAAAAGAGACGGCTAAGCAAACGTTTATTTTTAATTTCAGCCGCTTTGCTTAATCAATACGATCAAGGCGTGACGTCCCCGAGGCACCGAACCGGGTTCTGCTGCCCTTCCGGCCAGGTCCGGGCGTCGCCCGCAAGACCACACATTCCCCTTTCTTATGGTACGCAATACCCCACAAGGCCACGGCACCGGTGACGGCGGTGACAGTGAGACGGTCATCCTCCACCGGCACACCCTGAGAAACACCTGCATCGCCGCCACCGTCGTGACGGTGCTGCTCACCGCCGGTTCGCTGCTCAGCGCCAGATACTACACCGCCAACCAGGACCTGCAGCGTCAGGTCGCCCACCTCAGTACCCGCCTGCACGAACCCCCGCCGCACACCGCCGCCGCCCTGCAGAAGCAGATCGACGCACTGAAACAGCAGCTCACCACCGCCCGCCAGGAACTGGCGGCCCGGTCGCAGCGCAGAGGGGAACAGATCCGTCAGTATGAAGGGCAGATCAGCGAGTTGAAAAAGAGGCAGCAGGAACTGTTGGCGGTCAAAACGGCCCGCCTGGACGAGCGGAACCGGGCCCTCAATGCGGTGATCAAGCGCTCGGCCGGGGATGTCAAGGTCATGAACGACCCGAAGCACAGCGGCGGTCTGTTCATTGCCTCACAAGCGAACAAGGCCGGCAGGGAAAAACTGGGCCGGGAACTGGACCTGTACCTGGATGAGTTGGAAAACCTGCCGCTCGGCAAGCCGATAGCCACCGAGATCAGTTCCGAATTCGGTCACCGCACCGACCCGTTCAACCGGAAAAAGGCGTTCCACAGTGGCCTCGATTTCCGCGGCAACACCGGCGACCCGGTGCAGGCAACCGGCAGCGGCCGGGTCAAGGAATCCGGGTATGCATCGGACTACGGGGAGTTCATCCGGGTGAGCCACGGCAACGGCTTCGAGACCCTGTTCGCCCACCTGAGCAAACGGTTGGTCAAGCGCGGCGACCGCGTCGTGCAGGGCCAGAAGGTCGGCCTGGTCGGCAGTACCGGCCGCAGTACCGGCTCACACCTGCACTACGAAATCCGTCACAAAGGCAAACCGGTGGACCCGATGCGCTATGTCCGCGTCGCCGATCTGCCCAAGGTCGGCAAAAAAACAGCCCGCTGACCGCGCGCCACCCCGCCCTTCTCCCTCACCCCGCCCACAACCGGTCGTTCGGCAGGATCTCACTTGCCGATGCAGAAGCGACTGAAAATGGCGTCAAGGACATCCTCCGGGGTGGTCAGGCCGACCAGGTCCGCCAACTCGTCCAGGGCCGACTGCACCTCCACCGCCAGCAGGTCCACGGGCGCCCCCGCGGCCAGTGCCTCGGCGAAGCGTTGGCAGGCGGCCAGCGCCTTTTCAAGAATGGCGCGGTGGCGGACGTTGGGAGCGCAGGTCATCTGCTCGGCGAGACCACAATCCTCACCAAGCACCAGCCGATACACCGCCTCTTCGAGTGATTCCAGGCCAAGCCGCTCGCGCGCCGAAACCGCCACCACTCGCTGTCCTGGCAAGGCCGCGGCAAAGGTGGCCCATTCCTTCTCGGCAATCAGCTCCCGCTTGTTGACCACGACCACGTGCGGCCGGTCACTGATCAGGGCGTAGAGTTCCCGGTCCGCACCGGTCAGACCGGCCCTGGCGTCGATGACGAACAGGATCAGGTCCGCCTCCCGGCACTTCTGCCGGGCCCGTTCGATGCCCATCGCCTCCAGCGGGTCCTCGTGGGCACGGATGCCGGCGGTGTCCACCAGGTGCACCGGGATGCCGCGAATGCTGATCGCCTCCTCGATGGTGTCCCGGGTGGTCCCGGGCAGGGCGGTGACCAGGGCCCGTTCCTCCTGGAGCAGGGCATTGAGCAGGCTCGACTTGCCCACATTGGGCCGGCCGGCGATGACCACCTTGACGCCCTCGCGGACGATCCGCCCCTGTTCCGACATGGCGATCAGCCGTTCCAGCGGATCGACCACCCCTTCCCGCAGGCGCACCGCCGCCTCCCCGGCCGGAAAGATCTCGACATCGTCCTCGGGAAAATCGATGGCCACCTCCAACAGCGCCAGCAGGGTGACCAGTTCGTCGCGGATGGCCGCCAGCATATCGGCAAGCTGTCCCTGCATCTGGTTGACGGCAAAGCGTGCCGACCGGGTGGTCTCCGCCTGCAGCAGGTCCATGATCGCCTCGGCCCGGGTCAGGTCGATACGGCCGGCAAGGAAGGCCCGCTTGGTGAACTCGCCCTGTTCGGCGGGGCGGGCGCCCTGGGCGAGCACATGACGGAGCACCTCCTGGAGAACCAGGTGGGAGCCGTGACAGTGGAGTTCGACCACCTCTTCACGGGTATAGGTGTGGGGGGCGTGCATGTGCACGGCCAGCGCCTCGTCCAGGGGCTGGCCGTCGGGGGCGATAACGGTGCCGTAGTAGAGCCGGTGGCTGGCGAAACGGTCCCGCGGACGGTGGGGGACAAAGACCCGGCGCAGGATCGGCAGGGCCTGGGCTCCGGAGATGCGGACAATGCCGATCCCGCCCGCGCCCGGGGCGGTGGCGATGGCGGCGATGGTTTCAGTCGCCGGACGTGCGGCCACCCTGCCCTCCGCGCCGCTTTCTCGAAGAGGGACGCCGTCCCTTGCCGGGCTTGTAAATGAGCACCTTCTTGAACAGCCCCTCGCCCACGGAACGGCTGCGCACCCCCTTGTCCTCCTGCAGGGCCATGTGCACCACCCTTCGTTCGGAGGGATTGAGGGCCGGGATGGCCTGGGTCTTGCCGTCGGCCTTCACCTGCTCGGCCAGTTCCAGGGCCCGCTCCCGCAGTTCGCCGGCACGGCGTTCGCGGAAGCCGCCGGCATCGAGGGCAAGCATGATCCGGTCCGGCACACAGGCGGAGACCATCTTGCGCAGCAGGTACTGGAGGCTGTCCAGGGTACGTCCCTCGGGACCGACGATCTGCTCCTCGTGCGCGCCGGTGATGGTGCAGTGCACGGTGTTGTCCTCGAAGACCACCCGCACCTCGGAGGGGAACCCCATGAGTTCGAGCAGCCGGCCCAGGTCGGCCCGAATCTGTTCAAGCGCTTCCGCCGACGGCGGCTCCTCGGGCTCCTCTTTCAAAGGAGAGACGGCCTCGCCGGCCGCATTGTCGTCGGCCCGGTCGGCTGCTTCGACCGCCGGTTCGCTCACCCGGACCGACCGCCTTCGCTCGGGCCGGGGCTCCACCATTGCCGGCTCGACGGTCTCCGGTTCGACGGTCTCCGGTTCGCGGGGTTCGGGTTCGACCGGCTCGACCCGGGCACCTTCCGCAGCCGGTTGCGCCTCCGGGCCGGTGGTCTTGCGCCTGACCCGGATGTGCGCCTTTTTCTTGCACAGGCCGAAAATGCCGGAGCTGCCGGTATCCAGCACCTCGATGTCCAGGTCCTCGCGGCCGGCGCCAAGTTCCCGGCACGCCTGTTCGATGACCTCAGCGATATCCTTGCCGTAAAAATCCTTTCCTTTCGCCATAAAGGTACCTTCCTGCCATCAGGCCTGCTGGGTCTTGGTCTGCCGGTTGATCAGATACTGCTGGAGAATGGAGAGCAGGTTGTTGACAAACCAGTAGAGGACCAGGCCCGAGGCGAAGTTGATGAACATGAACGTGAACACCACCGGCAGGAATTGCATGATCCGCGCCTGGGTCGGATCCACGGTGGTCGGGGTCATCTTCTGCTGCAGGTACATGGAGGCGCCCATCAGCAGGGTGAGCACCGGCAGCCCCTGGAGGTAGGGCAGATCGAAACCGATCCACAGCCGGTCCGGAGCGGACAGGTCGTTGATCCACAGCATGAACGGGGCGTGACGCAGTTCGATGGCCGCCATGAGCACCCGGTAGAGGGCGAAGAAGAACGGGATCTGGATGAGCATGGGCAGACAGCCGCCCAGCGGGTTGACCTTGTAGGTCTTGTACAGGGCCATCATCTCCTGGTTCATCTGCGCCGGATCGGCCTTGTACTTCTCGCGCAGCTTGGCGATCTTCGGCTGCAGCTTCTGCATGTTCTTCATCGACAGCATGCCTTTCTGGGTGATCGGCCAGAACGCCAGCTTGATGAGGATGGTCAAAAGGATGATGGCCACGCCGTAGTTGCCCACGTAGGTGTGGAAAAAGTTGAGCATCCAGAGCATGGGCTTGGCGATCACGTCGAACCAGCCGAAATCCACCGCCCTGGCCAGGTTGTCGCCGCTGGCCTGGAGGATCTGCAGTTTCTTCGGCCCGAGGTACATCCGGTACCCGTAGGTCTGGGTGCCTTGTGGCGGCAACTGCTGGATGCCCTCGCTGATCACCGTGCGCACCTGCTCCTCGCCGCCCTGCAGGGTCACGGTGCGCGCCTCGCCGCCGACCGGCACCACCGCGGTCATGAAGTAGCTGTCCATGTAGCCGGTCCAGTCGACCTTGCCCTGGAGCACCACCGGCCCCTTGGTCAACTCCTTGCCCTTGGTCTCCACCAGTTCGCCGTTCACGTAGGCGGCCGGCCCGAAGAAGAGAAAGGTGCTGGATTCCTTGGCGGGCACGAACGGTTCGTTGCCCAGGGTCAGGGCCGGCGAGACCTGCAGCGGTCGGTCGGTGGGGTTGGCCACCGCGTAGGTGGCATCGATCAGGTAGCTGTCGGCATGAAAGGTCAGGGTCCGGGTGACGCGCACACCATCGGCCTGGGTGGCGGTCATGACCAACTGGCCGGTCTCCTGCCCGGCGGCCAGGGTCAGCTTTTCCCGGTCGGCGCGGAAGGTCGGCACATTCGTCCCGGCGCCGTTATCGAGGGAGAACAGGACCGGCACCTCTGCGAGGTTCCGGCCCGGAACCAGCTGCATCGGCCCCGAGTCGCGGTCCATCCCCTGGCGGTAGTTCTTGAGCACAAAGCTCTTGAAGCCGCCGCCCTGCTCGTTGATCACCGCGGTGAACAGGGGGGTGTCGACGGTGATCTCCCGTGCCGCCGGATCCACGGTGACCGGCGGCAGGGTGCCGGCCACGGCGGGCGCGGCCGGGCCGGGCGTTGCCTGCTGGCCGGGCTGGGCCTGCTGCTGGGACTGCTGCGGCTCAACCGGGGTCTGCTGCAGGGGGTGCGGGAAAAAATACTGGTACCCGAGGAGGATGAGGAACGAAAGAACGATAGCCAGGAAGGCTCTGTACAGGTCCATGATGATACCTCGTTGCACCCCTGCCGTGGCAGCGGTATTGACGGAAGGATTCCTCGTTGCGGCCGGACGGCCTCACTTCACCGGGTCATACCCGCCCTTGGCAAAGGGATGGCAGCGCAGGATGCGCCAGGCGGCCATGAGCAGTCCGCGCAGCACGCCGTGTTTCTCGACAGCCTCCACGGCATACTGGGAACAGGTGGGAACGAAACGGCAGGCAGGCGGAAGAAGGGGGGAAATCAGGTACTTGTATCCCCGGAAGACCGCACTCACGCAGCGTCGCGCCCGTGCGGGCCGGCGTGCGTGCGGGGCCCCTTGCGGGGGAGGACTGTCGGCGGACACGGCACCCTGGGTCCGGTCAGCCATGGATCAGCCGGGTCATGCCGGTTCGCATGTCGGCAAGGCTGTCGATGGCGAAACCGGGACGGACGGTGCAGACCACATCGCAGGGCGCGGGCAGGAGGGCAGGGCTCTGCCGGAAGACTTCCCGGACGAGCCGCTTGATCCTGTTGCGCCGTACGGCATTGCCGGTTTTCCGCTGTACGCTGATGCCCAGCCGGCTGTGTTCCGCGCCGTTCGGCAGGAGGATCAGGGCGAAGTTGTCACCCCGCAACCGCCGGCCGAGCCGGTAGACGCGTGCGAACTCGGCATTGCTCCTGAGTCGCTGCGCCCTGGAAAACGCGAACCGGCCCACCCAACTCAGGCGGCCAGACGCTTGCGCCCCTTGGCCCGCCGCCTCTTGATCACGGCCCGGCCGGCGCGGGTTTTCATGCGGACGAGGAAGCCGTGGGTGCGGTTGCGCTTGGTATTGCTGGGCTGGAAAGTCTGCTTGCTCATGATGGTTTTCCTTGCTGCGTGACAATCTGGTTGAGAGAAGCGGCGATCCGGAATTCCGTCCTGAGTGCCGGGACGGAGCCGCACCCTGTGACGCACAAAACAGGCCGGCGCGACGGACAGTTGGGTTCGGATCACAAATTCATTTTTCGAAATTGGCTATTTAATCATAGCGACCGTTCACTGTCAAATCATTTTGGTCCACCGGAGGCCGGCGCCCGGGGGCAAAAAACAGGCCGGCCGTACAGCCCTCCGCCGGCCCCGTGCACCGGTACACCTTGCAAAGAGCAGCATGTATTTTTATAGTAGCAAATTTTGCCAATCAACCAGCCAGCGGCCGTTCGCGGCCGTATTCGCCGCTTTTCCATTCCGCCCAACACGGCGCCGCCGGGGACGAGACCATGATGACCGATTTTGACATTGCCGTAATCGGCGCGGGCCACGCCGGCTGCGAGGCGGCGCTGGCCGCCGCGCGCATGGGCTGCCGCACGCTGGTCTGCGTCATCAACGCCGACACCATCGGCGCCATGTCCTGCAACCCGGCCATCGGTGGCCTGGCCAAGGGCCACCTGGTCAAGGAGATCGACGCCCTGGGCGGGGAAATGGCCAAGAACATCGACGCCACCGGCATCCAGTTCCGCCGCCTCAACACCAGCAAGGGCCCGGCGGTGCGCTCGTCCCGGGCCCAGGCCGACCGGCTGCTCTACCGGCTGCGCATGAAGCGGGTGCTCGAAAACCAACCGAACCTGGCCATCCGCCAGGCGGTGGTGGACGAAATCCTCGTCGAGAATGGCCGGGTCACCGGCATCCGCACCTCGCTGGACGAATTCTTCCGCGTCCGGGCCGTGGTCGTGGCCACCGGCACCTTTCTCAACGGCCTCATCCACGTCGGCCTGAAACATTTCCCGGCCGGCCGTCTGGGCGACGTGCCCTCGACCAGCCTGGCGCGCTGGTTCGCCGCCGCCGGCTTTGCCGTGGGCCGCATGAAAACCGGCACCGTGCCACGCCTGGACGGCAACACCATCGACTATTCCCGCCTGGAGGCCCAGGAGAGCGACGACCCGCCGGCGCTCTTCTCCTTCTCCTCGCACGGCGCGCCGCCCCTGCGCCAACGCGCCTGTCACATCACCTACACCAACGAACAAACGCACGCGATCATCCGCGGCTCCATCGACCAGTCGCCGATGTACGCCGGCATCATCGAGGGCGTGGGCGCCCGCTACTGCCCCTCCATCGAGGACAAGGTGATGCGCTTCCCGGAAAAGGGCCGTCACCAGATCTTCCTCGAACCGGAAGGCCTCGACACCATCGAGGTCTATCCGAACGGCATTCCCACCAGCCTGCCGCTCGCCACCCAGATCGCCATGGTCCACTCCATCCCCGGGCTGGAGCAGGCACGCATCATCCGCCCCGGCTACGCCATCGAGTACGATTATGTGGACCCGCGGGAACTCAAGCCGTCGCTTGAAACCAAGCGCATCAGCGGGCTGTTCCTCGCCGGGCAGATCAACGGCACCTCGGGCTACGAGGAGGCCTCCGGCCAGGGGCTGATGGCGGCGATCAACAGCGTGCTCTCCGTGCGCGGCTGCGAACCGCTCATCCTCGACCGCTCCCAGGCCTACCTCGGGGTGCTCATCGACGACCTGGTCACCCTGGGCACCAAAGAACCCTACCGGCTGTTCACCTCGCGGGCGGAATACCGCCTGCTCCTGCGCGAGGACAACGCCGACCTGCGGCTGCGGGCCATTGGCCGCGACCTCGGGCTGGTGGACGACCCCACCTGGCAGAGCTACCAGGCGAAGGAGCAGTGCCTGCGGGAGACCGGCGCGTGGCTGGAGCAGGTGCGGATCAAACCGCAGGCCGCGGTCAACGACTACCTGGCCGGCCGCGGCTCCACCGGGCTCGGCCAGGCCCTGACCCTGGCGGAACTGCTCCGCCGCCCGGAACTCGGCCTGGCGGACATTCTCACCCTGGCCGAACTGGGCGGACAATCACCGCCCGACAACGGCGCAGCCCTCGCCTGGCGGGACGAGATCGAACTGCAGGTCAAATACGCCGGCTACATCAGGCGGCAGGAGGAGCAGATCGTCCGCTTCCGCAAACTGGAGCGCATCGAACTGCCCGCGGACATGACCTACAAGGGGTTGCCCGGCCTGTCCAACGAGGTGGTCGAAAAGCTCACCCGGGTGCAGCCGCGCTCGCTCGGCCAGGCCTCGCGCATCTCCGGCGTGACCCCGGCAGCCCTGTCGGTGCTCCAGGTGCAGCTCAAACGGCTCGGTCGCCTGTGAGCCGGGGAGCAGAGCCATGCTGACCTATCCGACCATCGACCCGGTGATCTTTGCCCTGGGACCGCTGCAGGTCCGCTGGTATGGGCTGATGTACGTGCTCGGCTTCCTCGCCGCCTACTGGCTGGTGACCCTGCAGGCCCGGCAGTTCAGGTGCACCCGCCTGCTGGCCCAGCTCGACAACCTCAACCTGGCCCTGATCCTCGGGGTGGTGCTCGGCGGCCGCCTGGGCTACGTGCTCTTCTACAACCCGGGCCACTACCTGGCCCACCCGCTGGAGATCCCGGCGGTCTGGTCGGGCGGCATGAGTTTCCATGGCGGCTGCCTGGGCGCGCTTGCGGCCGGCCTCCTCTACTGCCGCCGTGCCGGCCTGGACTTCTGGCAGACCGCCGACCTGTACGTGGTCACCGCGCCGCTCGGCCTTTTTTTCGGCCGGCTGGGCAACTTCATCAACGGCGAACTGTACGGCCGGGTGACCACCGTGCCTTGGGGCATGGTCTTTCCGGACGGTGGTCCCCTGCCCCGACATCCCTCCCAGCTCTACGAGGCCGGACTCGAGGGGATCCTGCTCTTCCTCATTCTCTGGCCGCTCAGGCGCCTGCCCTGGACCCGGCCCGCCTCCGGCCGGTGGCCGCACGGGACCATGCTCGCCCTGTTTCTCGGCCTCTACGGCCTGTTCCGCTTCGTCGTCGAGTTTTTCCGCGAACCCGACGCCCAACTCGGCTTGCTCATCCTGCACCTCTCCATGGGCCAGTTGCTCTGCCTGCTGATGCTGGCCGTGGCCGTCCTGCTCTGGTACCAACGCAAAACGGCGCCGGCCCGGACCAGGTCCGGACAACAGCGCCGCTCCGCCCCGAGGCGTTGACCCGATCCCGGGTCGTCTGTCACTGGATCTTGTCGGCCAGCTCCTTGCCAGGCCGGAACCGGACCACCCGCCGCGGCGGGATCGGCACCGTCTCCCCGGTCTTCGGGTTCCGGCCGGTGCGCGGGGCACGGTCCACGACCGAAAAGCTGCCAAAACCGACCAGGGTCACCCGCTGCCCCTCCTTCATTGCCGCCTCCAGGGCGGACAGCAGGCCGTTCAGCCCCCGCTCGGCGGTGACCCTGCTGATCTGGGCCGACTGGGCGATGGATTTGATGAGATCGTTCTTGTTCATGGGTTCCCCCCGTTTGGTGCTGATGATTGTCGTGACGGACCTGATACGCACAGGCGCCCCAATGTAAGCGCGCGCGACCGGAAAAGACAATCGGGGGATTTACCTAACGGACACTAGGCAAATCTGCCTAGCACCCTGAAATTTTCATGGAAAGTAAAGGGGTTGAAAGAGCCCGACGAGAGCTGCGACCTAGGGTAAATATCCGGTAAGCTTCTCCGTGCCGATGGTGAGGAAACCGTTGCGCACCACGTGATGCACCAGTTCGACCGTGTTGCGCAGGCCGAATTTCCGCACCAGGTTGGCCCGGTGGTGGTCGATGGTGCGCGGGCTCAAGTCAAGCAGCTCGGCGATCTGCCGGCTCGAATGCCCCTCCACCACCAGGCGGAGCACCTCCATTTCCCGATCGCTGAGCACCACCAGCGGCAGCCGGCCCCGGTCACGCAGGGCGCCCAGGCCGTCGCGCCGAACCTCCGGGGCCAGTTGCGGTGAGATGTACGGCTCACCCGCGCGCACCGTACGGATGGCAATGAGCAGCTCCGCATCCGACTCATCCTTGATCACGTAACCGTGGGCACCGGCGGCGATGGCGCGGTAGAACGAGTGGCTGCCGCCGTGCATGCTGAGCACCAGGATGGCCACCCCGGGCAGGGCTCGGCTGATCCGTTCGATGGCCTCGAGACCGCTCAAACGCGGCATGCTGAGGTCGAGGATGACCATGTCCGGCACCTCCGTCTCGAGCAATGCCAGCAGTTCCAGGCCGTTGCCGGCCTCACCGGTGATCTGCAGGCTCGGGTCGGTACGGATGATGCTCTTGATCCCCTGGCGGATCAGGCTGTGGTCGTCGGCGATGACGATGCGGTAGGGCTGCACGGCGCCGTGATCACTCATTTGAACAAGAGGCTCACCGGGCAGTGGTCCGAGCCGGTGACGCTGTCGTGGATGGCCGCCTCGAGTACCCGCTCGCGGCTGGCCGGGTCGACGAGAAAATAGTCGATTCTCCAGCCGATGTTCTTGGCACGGGCATTGAACCGGTAGCTCCACCAGGTGTAGCGGCCGGGCGACGGGTCGAAGACGCGGAAGGTGTCCACATAGCCCAGGCCGGTGATCTCGTCCATCCAGGCCCGTTCCTCGGGCGAAAAGCCGGGGTTCTTGACGTTGGCCTTGGGATTGGCCAGGTCGATCTCCCGGTGGGCGACATTGAGGTCGCCACAGAGCACCACCGACTTGTCCCGGCGAAGGCGGTCCATGTGGGCGAGCATGGCCCGGTTGAACGACTGCTTCAGGTCAAGCCGCTTCAACCCGGGCTGGGCATTGGGGAAGTAGGCGTTGATGAAATAGAAATCCGCGAACTCGAGGGTCATCACCCGGCCCTCGTCGTCGCTTTCGGCGTGTTCCAGGCCGTAGCGCACGGCCAGCGGCTCGATCCGGCTGAACACCGCGGTGCCGGAATACCCCTTGCGCACCGCCGGGTTCCAGAAGTGGTGATAGCCGTCCATGGCCTTGACCTCGTCGGGCAACTGCTCGGGCTGGGCCTTGATCTCCTGAAGGGCGAGAATGTCGGCGTCCAGCTCGCCCACCACGTCGAGGAAGCCGTTCTTCAGGGCCGCACGCAGGCCGTTGACATTCCAGGAAACAAATTTCATCGCCTCGGCCGCCTGTTCCATGCGACTCACCTCCTTGGGTACGCGCCGCGGCGTCACCCCGATGCGGGGGCACAGGGCGGCGATGACGCACCGGTCGCAATGGGGCCGGTGCGGTTTGCAGGTCCCCTGGCCAAAGGCCACGAGGAGTGCGTTGATGCGGAGCCAGTACGGCTGCGGCAGTTTGGCGCGCAGGGCCATCTCGGTCTCCAGCGGCGTGGTCGTCTGCACGTAGCCCCAGATGTTCATGATCCGGTGCACGTGCGTGTCCACGCAGATGGCCGGCTCGCGGAAGGCCACGGCCAGCACCAGGTTGGCGGTCTTGCGACCCACCCCGGGCAGGGTGAGGAGGGCGTCCAGGTCGCAGGGCACGACGCCGCCGAACCGCTCGGCAAGTACCCCCGGCAGCCGGCTGAGATGTTTTGCCTTCTGGCGGAAGAAGCCCACCGGGTGGATGAGCCGTTCCAGTTCGTCCACCGAAAGGCGAGCCAGGGCCTCCGGGCTTTCGGCGCGGGCGAACAGCCGCCGGGAGGCGGCCGCGGTCACCTCGTCCCGGGTGCGGGCCGAGAGAATGGTGGCCACCAGCACCTTGAAGGGGTCGCGGGTCTGGGTGGCGATCAGGTCGACCACCGGCACCTGGTAGGTGCTGACCTCGCGCTCGAGGAGGTCGATGACCGTGTCGATGGGAAAGCTCATGGGGCCCTCCGCTGCCGGCCGGTGGTCGGCCCGATCAGCCGGATCAGTTCGTAGACCAGGTCGAGCGCCTGTTTCGGGGCAAGCTGGTCCGGATCCACCCCGGCGAGGAGTTGCAAGGCCGGGCCGGGCAGCGGGGAGAACAGCGGCATCTGGCGCGGGGCCGGCTTCTTCGGCCGCCGGCCGGCGGCGATGTTGGGCTGGCCCTGCAGGTTGAACTCGCCCCGCTCGATGTTGCGCAGGATCTCGTAGGCGCGCCCGATCACCGCCTCCGGCACACCGGCCAGGCTCGCCACCTGGATGCCGTAGCTGCGGTTGGTCGCGCCCTCGACCAGCTTGTGCAGGAAGATGATCGACTCGTTCCATTCCTTGACCGCGATCGAGTAGTTGCGGATGCGGTCGTTGGTCGCGGCCAGGTCGGTGAGTTCGTGGTAGTGGGTGGCGAACAGGGTCTTGACGCCGCGGCCGTTTTTCTGGGCCAGGTCCTCGGCCACCGCCCAGGCGATGGCCAGGCCGTCGTAGGTGGAGGTGCCCCGGCCGATCTCGTCGAGGATGACCAGGCTGCGGTCGGTGGCGTTGTTGAGGATGTTGGCGGTCTCGTTCATCTCCACCATGAAGGTCGACTGGCCCCGACGCAGGTCGTCCATGGCGCCGACGCGGGTGAAGATGCGGTCCACCAGGCAGAGGTCGGCGCGCTCCGCCGGCACGAAGCTGCCCGCGTGGGCCAGGAGGACGATGAGCGCGGTCTGGCGGAGCACGGTGGACTTGCCGGCCATGTTCGGCCCGGTGATGATGAGCAGTTCGCACCGCTCCTGGTCCAGGTGGACGTCGTTGGGCACGAACCGGCCCGGCTCCAGGGCCTGCTCGATCACCGGGTGCCGGCCTTCGGTAATGGTCAGGTGGTCGCCGTCGTTGATCTGCGGCCGGCAGTAGCGGTGGCGGACCGCAACCTCGGCCAGGCTGGCGGTCACATCGATGCGCGCCAGGTGGTCCGAGGTCTGCAGCAGCCGCCGGCTGGCCGCGGCCAGCTGCTCGCGCACCGCGGTGAACAGCTCGTACTCCAGCTCCAGCCGCCGCTCCTGGGCGGAGGTGATGTCGTTTTCCAGTTCCTTGAGTTCCGGGGTGATGAACCGCTCGGCGCTGACCAGGGTCTGTTTGCGGATGAAGTACTCGGGGATCTCGGCGGCCTGGCTGCGGCTCAATTCGAAATAATAGCCGAACACCCGGTTGTAGCCAACCTTGAGGCGAGCCAGGCCCGAGCGCTCCCGCTCCCTGGCCTCCAGTTCCAGAATCATCTGCTTGCCGGCGCGCAGCAGGACGAGGAGCCGGTCCAGCTCCTCGTTGAACCCCTCGCGGATCAGGTTGCCCTCCCGCAGGCTCACCGGCGCGTCATCGCGGATGGCGGCTTCGACCAGGGCGTGCAGGTCGGCCAGTTCGTCGAATTCCCCGGCCATCCGCCCGAGCAGGGCCGAATCACAGCCGCCGAGCAGCTGCCGCATCTCCGGCAGGCGGGCCAGGCTGGTTTTGATGGCGGCCATGTCGCGGGCGTTGCCGTGGCCGAGCACCAGTCGGCTGCACAACCGCTCCAGGTCGTAGACCGTGTCGAGCAGCGCGCGCATGGCGGTGCGCGTCTCGGCCCGGCCGACCAGCTCGGCCACGCTCTCCAGCCGCGCCTCGATCCGTGCCCGGTCCTGCAGGGGAAAGAGCAGCCGGCGGCGCAGCAGACGCGCCCCCATGGGCGTGGCCGTGCGGTCCAGGGCGGCGAGCAGGGACCCTTCCCGCCGGGCGCCGACGATGGTCTCGGTGATCTCCAGGTTGCGGCGCGAGGCCTCGTCGATGATGAGAAAATCACCGCTGTTCAGCGGGCTGATCCGCTCGATGTGGGACAGGTCGGTCTTCTGCGTCTCGGTGATGTAGCGGAGCAGGGCGCCGGCCGCGTCCAGGGCCGGGCCGTAGTGTTCGCAGCCGAAGCCGGCCAGGCTCGTGGTGCGGAAATGTTCGGTGAGGGTGGTGCGCGCCGTGGCCGCCTCGAAATGGAAATCCGGCCGCGGGGTCAGGCAGATTCCATCCAGGGTGGCGCGGATTTGATCGATCAGCTCGGTGCGTTCCTCCGCATCCTTCTCGGCCAGGAGGAGTTCGGATGGCCGGTGGCGGCTGATCTCGTCGAGCAGTGCGATCGGTCGGTCCGCGGCAAAGTCCAGCTCGATGATCTGGAAACGGCCGGTGGACACGTCGAGAAAGGCAAGCCCGGCCAGCTGGCGGTGTTCCGGTCGGCCGGTGAACGCCAGGCTGCAGACATAGCAGTCCGCCTTCTCGTCGAGCAGCTGCTCGTCCGTGGTCACCCCCGGCGACACCACCCGCACCACCTCGCGCCGGACGATCCCCTTGGCCGCCTTCGGGTCCTCGACCTGTTCGCACAGGGCCACCCGGTAGCCGGCCTTGACCATCCTGCCGAGATAGCCGCTCACCGCGTGGAAGGGCACCCCGCACATCGGTACCCGGTCCGCCTCGTCCTTGTGGCTGCGCGAGGTCAGGGTGATACCGAGGATGCGGGCGGCCACCAGCGCGTCCTCGAAGAACATCTCGTAGAAGTCGCCCATGCGGTAGAAAAGGATGGCGCCGGGGTGCTGCTCCTTGATCTCCAGGTACTGGCGGAGCATGGGGGTCATTTTCACGGAGGCGCTCATGGGGCGGGACTCAGGGCCTGGAAGTCGGGTTGAAGCCGGTCGAAGGTGCGGTCGATATGTTCGGGAATGGTGCGAATCTCGGCGCACACGGTGAGGAAATTGTGGTCCCCCTGCCAGCGGGGCACCAGGTGGAAATGGAGGTGGTCGGCGATGCCGGCGCCCGCGGCCGCGCCCAGGTTGAGGCCGACGTTGATGCCGTGCGGCCGCAGGTGGCGGCGGAGGATGGCGCAGCACTGGCCGACCATCCGCATGAGGGCGAGGTTTTCCCGGTCGTCGAGCTCTTCCGGGTCGGCCACGTGGCGGCGCGGCGCCAGCAGCAGGTGGCCGTTGGCGTAGGGGAAACGGTTGAGCAGCACCACGCACAGTTCGTCACGAAAGAGCAGCAGATGGTCGCGGTCAAAGGGCGCCGTGCCCGGCGGCTCGAACAGACAGCCGGCCACCCGGGGCGCCCGGCCGAGCACATGCTCCATGCGCCAGGGGGTCCAAAGGGTGTTCACAGGGCCGGGATCTCCAGGATGCGGGCCTGCAGTTCGTCCCCGGCCTCGAGCAGGGCGTAGGTGCCGGGTCCGCCGTAGCGGCCGGTGGCCTGGAAACTGCCCGGGTTGAGGAAGAGCGTCTGACCGTACCGGTTGCAGGCCGGCCGGTGGGTGTGGCCGTAGATGAGGCAGTCCGCCTCGGGAAAGAGCTGCCAGAGCCGGTCCTCGATGTCCATGCCGAGGCGCGCGCCGTGGGTCAGGCCGATGGTGAACCGGCCCAGGCTGAAGAGCAGCCGCTCGGGGTAGCGGGCGAGGGCGTCGGCGCCGCACATGTTGCCGTGCACCGCGTACACGGTCCGCCCGGCGAACACCTGGAGCACCGAGGGGTCGGTGATGTCGCCGGCGTGGATGATCACCTCGCAGTCGTGGAAACACCGCGCCACCCGCTCACGGAAGCGGTGGTCGGGGCGGGTGAGATGGGTATCGGCAAGGACGCCGGCGCGGATGGGCATGAGAACCTGGCTGCGGTTGGGGTGCATGGCTTGGGCCGCACTGTATAAAAACCGGCAGACGAACACAACAACGGAACGAAAAAAACAGGAAAGGCAGCGAAAACCCGCAGGAACCGCTTGCCAAAACGGGTAGCGTACCGTAACATGTTGCCCTTCAAAATCATGCCCATAAATCAAGACGTAAGGACACTTCCATGTATACAGCCTCCGACCTGCGCAAAGGCCTGAAAATCCAGATTGACGGCGAGCCGTACATCGTCACCGAGTTCGACTTCTCCAAACCGGGCAAGGGCCAGGCCCTGTACCGGACCAAGATGCGCAACATGATCACCGGCGTGCAGTTCACCCAGACCTACCGCTCCAACGACAAGTTCGACCGGCCGAACCTGGAGGAGCGGACCATGCAGTTCCTCTACGCCCAGGACAACGAGTACCATTTCATGGACACGAGCAGCTTTGAACAGATCTTCCTCACCCGCGAGCAGCTCGGCGACAACCTCAGCTTCCTGATCGACAACATGGAGGTGCAGGTACTCTTCTTCGGTGATCGGCCCATCGACATCACCATTCCCACCTTCGTCAACCTGGAGGTGACCGTGGCCGACCCGTGGGCCAAGGGCGACACTTCGGGCAGCGACACCAAGCCGGTGACCGTGCAGACCGGCTTCACCCTGCAGGTACCGCCGTTCGTCGAGGTGGGCGACAAGATCCAGATCGACACCCGCACCGGCAGCTATATCACCCGGGTGAAAGAGTAACCCGTGCTCGATGTCCACGGCCTGCAGCAGCGATCGGCCCTGCTGCAGGCCGTCCGTTCGTTTTTCCGCGAACGGAACTGCCTCGAGGTCGACACCCCCATCCGCCTGCCGGTCCTCCTCCCTGAAGCCAACATCCTCCCCTTTGCCAGCGACGGCTGGTTCCTGCAGCCCTCCCCCGAACTGTGCATGAAGCGGCTGCTGGCCCGCGGCTGCACCCACATCTTCCAGATTTGTCACTGCTTCCGCCGCGAGGAGCAGGGACGGCTGCACCAGCCGGAATTCACCATGCTCGAGTGGTACCGCACCGGCTGGGACTACACCGGCCTGATGCGCGAGTGCGAGGAACTGGTCAACGTCCTGGCCGCGGCTGGCCTGGACCTGGCCGGCGTGACCCCGGGACCGGCCATCCGCCGCGGCGGTTGCCTGGTCGACCTGGCCCGGCCCTGGGAGCGGCTGACCGTGGCCGAGGCCTTCCGCCGGTACGCGGGCATCGAGGCGCGGGACGCGCTCGCAGCCGGTGATTTCGACGAGGTGCTGGTCACCCTGGTCGAGCCGCACCTGGGCTGCGAGCGGCCGGTCTTTCTCCATGATTATCCGGTGGAACTGGGGTCGCTGGCCCGGAAGAGCGTCGCCGACCCGGGGGTGGCGGAACGATTCGAACTCTATATCGCCGGCATCGAAATCGCCAACGGCTTCTCCGAACTCATCGACCCGACCGAGCAGCGCCAACGGTTCAGGGGGGAGATCGCCGCCATCAGGGGACGCGGCAACACGGCTGTCATGCCGGAGCGCTTCCTTGCCGACCTGGAGCGGCTGGAACCCACGGCCGGGATCGCCCTCGGCCTGGACCGACTGTGCATGCTCCTCCTGGGACGTGCCACCCTGAGCGATGCCCTGCCCTTTTCCTGCGAAGAATTGTGACCAAGCCGTTT
>CAZMNU010000008.1:0-42247 GCA_964567725.1 uncultured Desulfobulbus sp.
GCCGGCAGCGAGATCCTGTCGCTGTACCTGCGCGACTACCTGCTCAAAAAAAAGGCGCCCATGGACCTGACCTCGGCCAAGGGGCAGCGGTTCCTGGCCGGCTGGCTGTACGCCCTCTACAACGGCGGTCCCGGCCAGCGTATCCCCTTTGTCAACCGCTACACCAGCGGCAAGATGTACCGCAGCGAGCGGCTCTTCCTCGCCAAGTACGACGCCGTGGTCAAGGGCAACTGGATGGACCGCGTCCGCTGCCTGCCCTGAGCGGCCGGCCCGGGCGCGCCCCCTTTCCGCTTGACAGCACCGGGCCGCCTCAGTAAAAAGATCGGCACATTCCGGCCGGAGTGGTGAAACTGGTAGACGCACTGGACTCAAAATCCAGCGAGGGCGACCTCGTGTCGGTTCGACCCCGACCTCCGGCACCAGCAGCATCAAGGAGTTGCACGACTGGCCGTGCGGCTCCTTTTTTTTTTTCCGGGGTTCGCGGCCGACCGCGGGCCGCGCCATTTTCCCTTTGCACCCGTTCCGGGGCTACGGTACGGTGGCGGCGCCCGTGTGCCGCTCCTCGATCGGCCCGCACGGGCCCCTTCGAACCCGATCCGGCACTATCGGCCCGCACCGAACCTGGCGGAGCCCGGAGAGAACCCGCGGTACTGACCCATGAATATTTTCGAGAAGTTCCGGCCGCTGGCCGAGACGCGCAACGCCCTGGCCCGACTCGGCGGCGAGTTCTTCACCATCGTCATCGAAGACATCACCTCGCCCACCGAGGCGGTGATCAACGGCCGGCCGACCCTGCTCGCCGGCACCAACAACTATCTCGGCCTCACCTTTGACCC
Organism: uncultured Desulfobulbus sp.; assembly: GCA_964567725.1. Taxonomy (GTDB): domain Bacteria; phylum Desulfobacterota; class Desulfobulbia; order Desulfobulbales; family Desulfobulbaceae; genus Desulfobulbus. Next base: position 837 of record CAZMNU010000008.1, read on the forward strand.
GGACTGCATCCGCGCCGCCTGCCTGGCGGCCGAGCGGGAGGGCACCGGCACCACCGGTTCGCGCCTGGCCAACGGCACCTTTGCCGGCCACATCGCCCTCGAGCGCGACCTGTCCGCCTTCTTCAACTGCCGCCACACCATCGTCTTCTCCACCGGCTACCTGGCCAACCTGGCCATCCTGTCCACGGTGGTCGGCCCGGGCGAGGTGATCCTGCTCGACGCCGACTGCCACGCCTCCATCTATGACGGCTGCCGCATGGGCGGGGCGGACGTGATCCGCTTCCGCCACAACGACGTGGCCGACCTGGAGAAACGGCTGCGCCGGCTCTCCAGGCGGGACACCAACGTGCTCATCGTGGTCGAGGGGCTGTACAGCATGCTCGGCGACCGGGCGCCGCTTGCCGAGATCGTGGAGCTCAAGAAGCGCTACGGCGCTTGGCTGGCCGTGGACGAGGCCCATTCCCTCGGCGTGCTCGGCGAGCACGGCCGCGGCCTGGCTGAGGAGGCCGGCGTGGCCGAGGAGGTGGATTTTCTCATCGGCACCTTCAGCAAGAGCCTGGGGGCGATCGGCGGCTTCTGCACAAGCAATCACGAGGGGCTGGAACTCATCCGCTACGCCAGCCGGCCCTACATCTTCACCGCCTCGCTGTCCCCGTCCACCGTGGCCTCGGTGCGCACCGCCCTGCGCATCCTGGGGGCCCGACCCGGTCTGCGCGAGCAGTTGTGGGACAACGCCCGGTGCCTGCACGAACGGCTCCGCAGTCTCGGCTGCGCGGTCGGCCCCGAGCCGGGCCCGATCATCGCCGTACGCTGCCCCACCGTGGAAGAGGCCTTTGCCCGGTGGAACGGCCTGCTCGCGCGCGGCATCTATGTGAACATGGTGCTGCCGCCCGCCACCCCGGACGGCGGCGCGCTGCTGCGCTGCAGCCTGAGCGCCGCCCACAGCCGCGAGCAGATCGATCGGATCGGCGACGCCTTTGCCGACCTGCCGGTCAGCCCCGCCTGACCCGGTCCGGCCGAGCCGCCGCGCCCCTCCTCCTTTCCGGTTGCCAGCCCTCCCGCCATGCACGTCATCCGCACCTTTTTCACCGCCTACCCGCGCCAGAGCGTGATGACGCTGGCCGCCCTGCTGCTCGCCGGCGTGGCCGAGGGGTTCGGCCTGAGCATGCTCCTGCCCCTGCTCGGCCTGACCATCACCGCCACCGGCGGGGCCGCGGGCGCTCCCCTGCCGGCGCCCTCGGCCCTGGAGCGGTTCATCACCGGTTTTTTCGAGACGCTCGGCCTGGAGCAGACCACCGGCGCCCTGCTTGGCCTGTTCGTCGGCTGCCTCGTGCTCAACGCCCTCATCGCCCTGTGGGCCAACCGCAAGGTGGGCTACACCGTGGCCCAGGTGGCCACGGACCTGCGGCTGTCGCTCATCCGCGCCCTGTTCGCCACCCGCTGGGCCTACTACGTGCACCAGCCCATCGGCACCCTGACCAACGCCTACGCCACCGAGGCCAGCCGGGCCAGCAACGCCTACCTGTTCGCCATCCGCACCCTGGCCCTGCTCCTGCGCGCCCTGGTCTACGCCGGGGTGGCCCTGCTCATGGCCTGGCGGGAGACGCTCATCGCCCTCGCCGCGGGCGCCATCATCCTCACCCTGCTGCGCCGGCTGGTCACCCGGGCGAAACGGGCCGGACAGCGCCAGACCACCCTGCTCGACCGCCTGCTCGCCCTGCTCACCGACACCCTCCAGTCGATCAAGCCGCTCAAGGCCATGGCCCGCGAGCACGCCGCCGAACTGGTGCTGCGCGACGAGACCACCCGGCTCAACCGCGCCCTGCAGAAGGAGGTGTTCAGCAAGGAGGCCCTCAAGGCCCTGCAGGAACCGCTGATCACCCTCTTTTTCGCCTTCGGCCTGTACGCGGCGATGAGCTGGTGGCAGATCCCCCTGGCCACGATCATCACCATGGCCTTCATCCTCGTCAAGATCCTCAAGACCCTGCAGAACGCCCAGAAAGAGCACCAGTCCATGGTCATCGCCGAGAGCGCCTACTGGTCGCTGCGGGCCAAGATCGAGGCAACCGAACGGGAACGGGAGGAGTATGCGGGCGGGATCGTGCCGCGATTCGAGCGGGCGGTGCAACTCGAGGAGGTCAGTTTCGCCTACGCCCGGCGGCCCATCCTCGAGCGGGTGTCGCTGGAGGTGGCGCGCGGCTCGCTGACCGCCATCATCGGCCCGTCCGGGGCGGGCAAGACCACCATCGTCGATCTGATCATCGGACTGCTGGCGCCCCAGTCCGGCCGGGTGCTCATCGACGGGGTCGACCTGGCCGAGGTGGACCTGCGCGCCTGGCGCAGCCAGATCGGCTACGTGCCGCAGGAGACCCTGCTGCTGCACGCCAGCGTGCGCGTCAACGTCACCCTGGGCGAGAGCCGCTTCACCGACGGCGACGTGGAACAGGCCCTGCGCGCGGCCGGGGCCTGGGGGTTCGTCGCCGCCCTGCCCGAGGGGCTGGACACGGTGGTCGGCGAGCGCGGCACCCGCCTGTCCGGCGGCCAGCGCCAGCGCCTGACCATTGCCCGCGCCCTGGTGCACAAGCCGCGGCTGCTCATCCTCGACGAGGCCACCAGCGCCCTCGACCCGGCCAGCGAGGCCGCCATCTGCGCCACCCTGCGCGAGCTGCGCGCCTCGCTGACCATCCTCGCCATCAGCCACCAGAGCGCCATCCTCGAGGCTGCCGACCGGGCCTACCGGCTGGCCGACGGTGGTGTGCTGGCACTCGACCCGGCTGCCCCGGCGGCTGTACCCTGAGCGGCCCCGCGCCGATTTCGGTCAGAGGGTGAACTGCTCGCCCAGGTAGATCTCGCGCGCCCGGGGGCTGGCGGCAATGTGTTCGGGCGAACCGTGTTCGAGGATCGCGCCCTGGTCGAGGATGTAGGCGGTGTCGCAGACGCCCAGCGTCTCGCGCACGTTGTGGTCGGAGATGAGCACGCCAATGCCCTGGGCGCGCAGCTGGCGGATGATGGTCTGGATGTTGAGCACGGCGATGGGATCCACCCCGGCAAAGGGCTCGTCCATGAGCATGAAGGCCGGTTCGATGACCAGCGCGCGGGCGATCTCCAGCCGCCGCTGCTCGCCGCCGGACAGGGTGTTGCCGAAATTGCCGGCCAGGTGGGCCAGGCGGAACTCGGTGAGCAGCCGTTCCTTGCGCGCCTGCCGCTCGGCCTCGTCGATGTCCAGGGTCTCGAGCACGGCCAGCAGGTTGTCCGCCACGGTGAGCTTGCGGAACACGGACAGTTCCTGCGGCAGGTAGGAGATGCCGGCCCGGGCCCGTGCGGAGAGCGGCATGCCGGTGAGGTCGTGCTCGTCGAGCAGGATGCGCCCCCGGTCGGGCTGGATGAGACCGACCACCAGGTGAAAGGTGGTGGTCTTGCCGGCGCCGTTGGGTCCGAGCAGACCCACCACCTGTCCGGAGCGCACCTCCAGGTCCACCCCGCTCACCACCCTGCGGCCCTTGTAGGCCTTCTCCAGGCCGCGTGCGGCCAAGACTCGTTCCTGCATCCGCGTTGTCCCCCCTTTGCCCGTCATCCGCCCCGGACCGCGTTCAGTGCGCCGGTGCTGCCAGCACCGCCCGCACCCGCCCGCCAACCGTCATCCGCCGCTGTTGCGTGTCGATGCGCAGCCCCGTGCCGGTCACGCTGAGCCCGCCACTGAGGATGGTCACCGGGTCGTCGGTCTGCAGGCTGCGGTCCGTATCCACGTACTCGAGGGTCCGGGTGCGCACGCTCAGGCCCCGGTGGTCGGTGAGCACCACGTTGGTGCGGACCTGCACCCGGTCCTCGCGGGGCAGCAGTTCGCCCTGGTCGGCGGTGAGTACGATCTCGCCCTGCTTCGGGTCGAAGAAGACCATGCGCAGCCCGTCGATGCGGGTCACCGCCCCGGCCAGGGTGTGCTCGGCCCGGCGCGCTTCGAGCACCCACAGCCGCCGGCCGTCACGGTTTTTGCTATAGACCAGGTCCTCCAGGGCCAGGTCGACGTTTTCCGGCAGGGTGCGCAGATCCGCGGGGGCATCCCAGTCGTGGTAGGAACGCAGGACGAACAGGGAGAGCAGGCTGGCGGCGGTGACCAGCACCAGCGGCAGAAAATGGCGGGTGCCGGACCAGTCGGCCATGGCGGGCAGGAGGGCGGCGGTGCGGTGTCAGGACTCGGTCAGGGTGCCGATGGCCTCGACCAGGTCACCGACGGTGCGGACCCCGGCGAGAATGTTGATGGGGATGGAAAGGTCATAGGCGTCTTCCAGTTTCTCGACCAGTTCCATCACCTTGAGCGAGTTGATGTTGAGATCGTTGATCAGGTCCAGGTCCGCGGTGACCCGGGGTGCGCCCTGGGGCAGAATCTCTGCCAGCATTTCCTCGATCTGGGCGAGTATCTGTGCATGCGTTGCCATCGGTCGCTCTCCTCTCTTGCTGTGGCCGCGCGGGCCGGTTGGTGCCGGGTCGAGGCGTTCGCCGGTCAGGCGACGAGGTTCAGGGTCCGACGCAGCCCCTCGGCCAGGTCGATTTGCGGGGTCCAGCCGGTGTCGGTGTGCAGGGAGGTGTTGTCCGCCACCCAGTCCGGGTGGGTCAGTTCCCGCACCTTGCCGGGCGAGAGCATGGGCGCCCTGTCGGTCAGCCGGGCCAGGGTCAGGTTCAGGCGGGCGACCAGGCGCACCAGGGGCACCGGCACGGGCAGGCGGAGGATGCGGCGGCCGCGCAGCCCCTGGGCGATTTCGATGATCTCCTCCCAGGAGTAGCCGTTCGCCCGGCCGTCGCCCACCTCGTAGAGCGCATGCGCCCTGCCCCGCTCGAGCCAGGCGAGCAGGGCCGCGGCCAGGTCCTCCGCGTGCACCAGGCTGACCCGGTTGGTGGCTGCGCCGATCACCGGCGCCAGGCCGCGGAACATGGCCTGGAACAGGGGCAGCATCTCCCGGTCGCCCGGGCCGTAGACCGCTGCCGGCCGGACGATGCCCCAGTCCATGGCGCCGGCCAGGGTGGTCAGCTGCGCCTCGCCGCCGCGCTTGCTGGCCGCATAGAAGCTCAGTTCCGGGGCGCGCGCGGCGAGCGAGGAAACGAGCAGGAAGCGGGGCGGGGCGGGTTCGGCCGCGGCCGCCTGCACCAGCCGGGCCGTGCCGTCGACATTGACCCGGTCGAAATCCGCCCGCACCGCGCCGCGCACCGCGCCGGCGCAGTGGACCACTGCGCTCGCGCCGCGGGTCAGTCGGCGCAGGCAGTCGGAGTCGGCCAGGTCGCCGATGATCCACTCCGCCTCGAGCCCGGCCGGCCGGCGGGCCTGGGAGGCCGGCCGCACCAGGGCCCGCACCCGCCAGCCGGCGGCCGCCAGCTGCCGGGCCACGGTGGCGCCGATGAACCCGGTTGCCCCGGTGAGTGCGACCGTCCCGGGCATGGCTCAGGACACCGCGGCCTCGAACACCGGCTGGTGCTGCAGGTAGGCCTTGCGGGTGGAGCGGCGCGACGGCTTGCCCGAGGTGGTGCGGATGAGGGTGTTGCGCTCCACCAGCTCGACCACGCAGTCGATGCCCAGCTCGGTGCGCACCAGTTGGCTGATGCGGCGGACCAGGTCGTGCCGCTCCCGCTCGCCCGTTTCCCGGCATTCGACCAGCAGCACGGCCTGGTCGTAGCCCTGGGCATCGGGCACCGGGAAGGCGGTGGTGTCGCCGGTGCGCACCCCGGGCTGCGATTCCGCCAGGTATTCGATGTCCTGGGGCAGGATGTTGCGGCCGTTGACGATGATCGTGTCCTTGGAGCGGCCGACGATCACCACCTCGTCGCCGACCCGGTAGGCCAGGTCGCCGGTGTCCAGCCAGCCGTCCGCGGACAGCACCTCGGCCGTGGCCTCGGCATTGTTGAAATAGCCGGTCATCAGGCTCGGCCCGCGCACGTAGAGGGTGCCGCAGCGCCGCTCGGGGAGCACCTGGTTGTCTTCGTCCCGGATCTCCAGGTCGCACTCCGGCAGCGGTTGGCCGCAGGTGACGAAGCTGTTGGCGCGCAGGCTGCCGTTTCGGCGCGGCGGCGGAACCGCCTCGGCCAGGCTCCGGTCGGCCAGCCGCTCGGCGTCCACCCGGTCGATGCGCACGCCGTGGTCGAGCGGCGCGAAACACACCGCCAGCGAGCACTCGGCCATGCCGTAGCAGGGCAGGAAGGCGCGGCTGGAAAAACCGCTGGGCGCCAGCCGTTCGGCAAAGCGGGCCAGGGTCTCGGGCCGGATCATCTCCGCACCCACCCCGGCCACCCGCCAGCTGCGCAGGTCGTAGCCGGCCAGTTCGTCGTCGCGCACCCGGCGGGCCGCCAGGTCGTAGCCGAACGGCGGGCTGAACGAGATGGTGCCGCGGTTCTCGGAAAGCAGCTTGAGCCACAGGCGCGGCCGCATGGCGAAGTCGCGGGTGTTCAGGTAGTCCACCGAGATCTGGCAGACCAGCGGCGTCAGCAGCAGGCCGACCAGTCCCATGTCGTGGTAATAGGGCAGCCAGGACACGGCCCGGTCGCCGGAACGGATCTGCACGCCGTGGTGGATGATGGCGCGGGCGTTGTGCAGCACCGCCTGCTGGGTGATCATCACCCCGCGCGGAAAGCGGGTGGAACCCGAGGTGTACTGCAGGTAGGCGAGTTCGTCCGGCTGCTGGGGACAGAGCGGCGCATTCGATGCGGGCAGGGAGGCGAAGGCCTGGGGTGAGCCGGCGAAACGGAGGTCGAGCCCGCCAGCCGCCTCCTCGAGGAAGGGCAGGAAACCGTCCCCGGCGATGGCCACCGAGGCCTGGCAGATACTCAGCAGCCGTTCCAGCTGACCGGTGTACTCCCGGTGGCCGCCCAACTGGATCTTGGCCGGCAGGGGCACAGGGGTCATGCCGGCGTACTGGCAGGCGAAAAAGAAGCGGACAAAGTCGGGCGAGGTGTCCGCGACCAGGGCCACGCGCGCGCCCCGCGGAAGGCCAAGGGCGAGCAGCCGGCCGGCCAGCGAGCGGGCCTCGTCGCGCAGGGTCGCATACGGCAGCGCGATCTGCAGCCGGCCCTGACCGGAGTAGAAATTGTAGCCGGTGCGGCCGCCGGCGGCGTAGTCCAGGGCCTCGGCAAGGTTGCAAAAGCCCTCGTCCTTGAGCGCCAGGTCATGGGTGGTTGGGGTTGCCTTCATGCAGACGGACTGACTCCGGGGAAAGAGGAACGTGGTCGCGTTGTCCGAACCGGCACGGCGTGGGCCCGGGCGCTCCGCCGGCGAGAAAACCGCCGGCGCCGGCGACCACCCCCATCTAATTGAAAAAGTGATTTTTTTCAACGGGAAACATGGTCGGCCGCATCTTCCCGTGTTGGCCCGCAGGGTTGCAGCCCGATTTTTCCCCTGGCCGCAGACGCCGATTTCAGCGCACCCCGCCCCGGCGGTAGAGGCGCAGGGACAGGGAACACAGGGCCAGCAGGGGGTGGCGCCGCAGGAAGGGACTCACCTCCAGGCGCACCCCTGAATGGCGTTCGACCTTCCAGAGGATATAGTCCACCCCGCCGGTGAAGGTCAGCGTCGCCTTGGCGAGCCGCAGCACGGACAGCACCTTGCCCTGGAGGATGCGCAGCCTCCAGGCCCACCGTGCCCGCCGGCGCGCCGCGGGCGCGGCCGCAGCGCCGGGCGCGAGCCCCAGGTCGGGCAGGGCCAGGGCAGTGACCGCTTCGAACCAGGCCGGGGCGGCGGCGAACAGCTGCTGCTGCCGGTCCGGGCGTTCGGGCCGGAATTCGGCCCGGTAGGTGAGGCGCAGTCCCTCGAGCCACAGGTCCGGGACGCTCCACCCGGCCACGAGCAGCGGCGCCACCCGCCTGATGAAGGTGCACACCGCCCGGGCCGAGGCCGTGTACACCCGCGCCGCCACGTGCTCGTCACGCGCCCAGACGAGCGCCACCGGCTGGGCGAAGCGGGCCCAGACGGAGGAGTGGAAGGTGGCGGGCGAGGTGGTGCGTTCCAGGTCGGCCAGGCTGAGCAGGGCGTACTTGGCGCGCACCCGCCCGGCCCCGGTTTCGACCTCCAGGTAGAAGACGTTGGGCGGCAGCAGCCGGTTGAGCACGGCCCGCAGCCGGTCGCGGTTGGCGGCGCGGTAGCTGTCGACGAGCACGTACAGGTCGAACAGGCCGTCCGGGTCGTTGCCCGCCCGCAGGCAGGAGCCGTAGAAGACCACCGCCTGCACGGTGGCGCCGTGGCGGTCGCGCACCGCCTGCACGAGCGCGACCAGCGCGGGCGATCCCTGGCCCGCGCCCTGCCCGGCGACGTATTGGACCAGGGCGGCCGGCGGGTTCATGACTCGACCCGCAGGAAATGCACCCGGCCGGCGCTGGTGAACACGGTCGGCTCGGCCGCGGTCGCGGGCGTGAACAACTCGCCGTCCAGGGCCAGGGGGCTGTCCAGGAACAGCCGGATCTCCTGGCCGCTGCCGGAAAAATAGCCGTTGGCCGCGGTGCCGAGCGGATGGGCGCGGCCGCGGCCGAGCTGGGGCAGGAGGCGAAGCAGGCGCGGGGCCCGGCTCCGCACCGCCGTGTAGCGGAGCGGTCCGTGCCGGTCGCCCCAGAAGGGGCGCAGGCCGAAAAAGAGGTGGTCCAGGGTGGTGACCAGGAGGAACAGCCACCCCCTGCCGACCAGCGGCCGCCCGTCCACCCGGACGGTGAGCGGGGTGGCCTGTTGGCCGGGCCGCAGGGCCGCACCGCCCACGGCACGCACCAGGGTCAGGGCGATCCCCGGCACGCCGGCCAGGCCGCGGTTGTGCAGGTGCTCGCGGTAGAAGCCGACCCCGCGGCTGATCAGGCCCACGCCGCAGAACAGGCCGCACTGCGGCTCGTGACCCGGGACCGCGAGGTGCAGCACCTGCCGCTCCAGCCGGACGACGCGACCCACGCCGGTGCGCAGCCAGTGCGCCAGCCGCCGCAGGGCCCAGACCTGGTCGCCGGGATGACCGACATCGCCGGCGATCATGTTGGTGGTGCCCGCGGCGAGCGCGACCAGGCGCGGGCGCGGACGGCGGGCCGGCCCGGCGTAGAGCGCGGTGAGCACCGCCTGCACCGTGCCGTCGCCGCCGCTCACCGCCACCACCCCCAGGTCGCGGGCGGCAAAGGCAGCCAGGGCCGCGGTCACCTCGGCCGGGGTGCGCACCTCGCGCAGCACCACCTCGGCCAGGCCCGCGACCGCGCCGGGCAGCAGGGCCGGGTCACGCCGGTTGGTGCCGCTCAGCGGGTTGTAGAGCAGGCCGATCTGCGAGGGCCGCTCGCCGACAAAGGTGATGGCGGTCATGGCACCGGCGGCCCGGTTCAGCGGCCGGCAAAGATGCGGGCCGCCCGGGTGCCGGCATAGGGCGGCTCGTCCGCCTCGGCCAGCCAGGACTGGAGCGGCTCGCCCCGGCGGAGCCGTTCCCGGCCGGCCAGGGCCAGTCGGCCGAGCAGGAAGAGGGTGCTGGCCACGGTCCAGCCGGTCACGGCGAGCAGGCCGAGTTCGGGCCGGCCGGCGAGGAGGCTCGCGGTGAGCAGGATCAGGCAGGGGTTGCGGCGGGCGGTGATCAGCCGGAACCAACTATCCACCGGCCGCCAGCAGAAGATGCTGAACCGGCCGAGCAGCAGCTGGAAGCTGCCCTCCACCAGCCGGCCGGCAATGTAGCCGGCGAAGATCAGCCGGAAACAGGTCGCAGGCTCCAGCCCCAACCCCTGGACCTGGGCCGCGGACAGTCCCAATCCCCACAGCAGGTACCACAGGGGCGGGTGGATGAGGTCGATCAGGTGGTCGAAGTAGTGGCCGAACCGGCTCGAGGTGAGCGTCACCCGGGCGAGCTTGCCGTCCACCGTGTCGAGGAAGGTCATCAGCCAGCCGGCCGCCAGGCCGATGGCGAAGTGCCCGGTGAAGAAACAGGCGCCGGCGATGCACACCAGCACCAGCCCCACCAGGGTCACCTGGTTGGGGGTCAGGCGCCAGCGCACGGCCAGGGCCACCACCCGTCGGGCCGGCGCGGGCCAGGCCCACTTGGTGACCAGGTCGGTGACGCCCTTGTAGGACCAGTCGAACAGCCGCTGCTCGAGCGCTTGGCGTCCCTGGGCGGTGATCGGCAGGACAAAGGGCGGTTCGCTCTTGCGCAGCTTCTTCTGGAAGGCCAGAGTGATGGTATTCGGGGTGGAGCGCTCCACCCCGGGCAGGGTCGCGTCTGCGGCGGCGCCGTCCACCAGGGCCAGGGCCTCGGCGGCCAGCGCGGCCGGCACATGGGCCGCGACCGCCGGGTTGGGCGGGGCGTCGAGCTGCAGGAGGAGGTTCGCCGTGGCCGCCAGGTGGCTGACCAGCCGGTCGTCGTAGAGATAGTCGCCGCGAAAGATGACGACCGTGTCGTCTGCGGCCAGGTCGGCCAGCTGGTCGGCGGTGCAGGGGCGCACCGCATCGCCGAGGATGCGTTCGATCCGTTCGCGGGAGGTTCGGCCCCAGATGGTGACCGGGCTGGGCTGACAAAAAAGAAGATACACGCTCATGGGACGGTCTGCTGAAGAGGTGGGTGAAAAGAGGACCCGGCGCACGGCGGCGTCGGTCTGTGGCGGCTCCTGCGCTCCAGTCTGCCTTTGCGCAAAAAGACCTCATCCGGTATAGCTTGGGCCATGATCAGATCAGCCGCCCCAGCCCCGGCCGTTGCCGGCACACCGTCGCCTGTCGGTGCGGAACCCCCCTCCCTGCCCACGGAGTGGGTGCTCGCCCACTGCTCCGATCCGCACTTGGCCCGCCCGCAACTGCTGCGCCCGCGGGATTTCCTCACCAAGCGGCTGTTCGGCTGGCTGCGCTGGCAGTTGAAACGGCGCCGCGAGCAGGACGAGGGCCTACTTACCACGCTTGCAGGTGACCTGCAACGGATGCGGCCGGACCACGTGGCCGTCACCGGCGACCTCATCCACCTGGGTCTGGCGGGCGAAGGCGCGGTGGCCTGCGCCTGGCTGCGCACCCTGGGTCCGGCCGAGCGGGTCACGGTGGTGCCCGGCAACCACGACCGCTACCTGGCCGGCGACTGGCGGGAGACCCTCGCCTCCTGGCTGCCCTGGCTGCAGGGCGACGGGTCGCGAGCGGCGGCCGACCCCCTGCCGGCCGAGTTGTCGGCCCTGTTTCCCACCCTGCGCCTGCGACCGCCCGTGGCCCTGATCGGCTGCAGCACGGCCGAACCGACCGCGCCGCACCTGGCCAGCGGCACCCTCGGCGCCACCCAGCTGGGTCGGCTGGCCACCCTGCTCGAGCGGCTGGCCGGCCAAAGCCTGTGCCGGGTGCTGCTCCTCCACCACCCGCCGGTGACGAACGCGGTCAGCTGGCGCCGCGGCCTCACCGACGCACCTGCCCTGCAGGCCCTGATCGCCCGCCACGGGGTGGAGCTGGTCCTCTTCGGCCACACCCACCGCACCATCACCGCCACCCTGCCCGGTCCGCACGGGCCCGTGCCGGTGCTGGGGGCGCCGTCGGTCACCGCCCGCCGGGGCAGCGAGGGCAGGCGGAGCCGCTATTTTCTCTACACGGTCCGCCGCACCGCCCGCGGCTGGACGGTGCACCAGCGGGAGCGGCGCCTGGACGTGGCGCAGAGCGGGTTCGTCGACGGTGTCCAGCGGGAGTTCGCGCTCTGAGTCCGGCGCGCGGGGTTCAGCCGATTCGGCGCAGGCGCAGCCCGGCCACCGCACCGATGAGCACGAACGGCGCCAGGGCGGTGAGGACCGGGCTCAGGTTGAGCAGGAGGCCCCACTGAATGGACATCTGGTCGAAAAAATAGAGGACGATGCCGACAAAGGTGCCCAGGGCGACCCGGGAGCCGGCGCCCACGCCCCGGGTCGGGCCGAACACGAAGCTGAGGGCGAGCAGGGCCATGGCGCCGGTGCCCAGCGGCATGCCGAGCTTGCGCCACAGGGCGATGGCGTAGCGGTCGGCGTTCTGGCCGCTCTGCTCCAGGGCCTCGATGGAGCGCAGCAGGTCCGGGGTGGACAGGCTGGCCGGGGGCAGGCCAAGCAGCCCCACCTGGTCGACGCGCAGGAACTCGCCCATGGGCCGGCTGGCCGCCCGGTGCACGGTGATCGCGCCGTCTGCCACCCGCCGCTCCTCCACCTCGCGCAAGAGCCAGCGGCCGTCCGCCTCGAGCACCGCCCGGCGGGCCCGGATGGCCGTCTGCAGACGCCCCTCGTCGTCAAAGGTGAACAGGTCCAGGTCCGCGGCCACGCCCGTGCCGAGCATCCGGCCGGCGTGGATGTAGGTGCGGCCGCGGCGCACCCAGAACCCCTCCCCGGTCAGGGTCATGCCCTCGTCGGCGGCGATGGTCGCGGCCTGCATCCGCCGGGCGCGCGCCTCCAGGCCCGGGACCACCAGTTCCGCCAGCAGGGCGGCAACGGCCATGAGCAGCAGGCTGGCGCCGAGCACCGCCGCGCCGGTGCGCGCCCGGCTGACCCCGGCCGCCTCCATGGCGACGATCTCGCCGCGGTCGTTGAGCAGCCCCAGGGCGACGATGCCGCCGAGCAGGGTGGCCACGGGCAGCAGGTCGAGCAGCCGGCCCGGCAGGGTGCAGAGCACGTACACAAGCGCGCTGCCCAGGCCGTAGCCGCCCCGGCCCACGTCCTCCAACTGGGCGATCAGCTCGAACAGGCTGAGCAGCACGGCGAGCACGGCCAGGATGAGCAGGCAGGCGGTTAGGAAGGTCCGGCCGATGTAGCGGTCCAGGGTCCTCATGTCCTGCGCCACCGCGCCAGCCACCGCCAGTTGAGCAGGAGCAGGCAGGCCACCAGCAGGATCTGGCCCCAGAACACCCCGGGCAGCACGCCGATCGCCCCCTGGGCGACGAGTTTCTTGGCGATGGCGCTCACGTTGTAGTAGGCGGCGAACAGCAGGATGGCCGCCGGCAGGCCGCCCTGCTGCCCGCCGCGCGGGGTGGAACGGCTGAGCGGCACGGCGACCAGGCCGAGCAGGAGGCTCGCCAGCGGGGCGGCGAGGCGCCACTGCAGCTCGGCCGTGGCCTCGCGGTTGCCGGCAGCGAGCAGGTCGCGGCTGGCCGCGGCCTTGACCCGGTAGGCAAGCAGTACGCTCTCGTCGGTGGAGAGCCGCATGGTGGCCGCGCTGAAGGCCAGTACCACGCCACCCTCACCCGTGGCCGGGAACTCGTAGAGACTGCCGTTTTCCAGGGTGATGGCCGGACCGGATCCCGCCTCGGGACGGGACTGGGCCGCCCGGGCCGCGTAGATCACCTGCAGCCCGCCGTCGCGGCGGTTGAGCACGAACACCTGGTCCGCACTGGGGAGGCGGGTGTCGACCCGGTCGGCGAACAGCACCCGGTTGCCGCCGCCCAGTTCGTAGAAATTGCCGCCCTGCATGCGGGTGAGGTCGAAGCGGGCCTCGGCCCGGGCCTTGAGCAGGAAAAACTGGGTCCAGGCCCAGGGACGGACGGAAAGGGAGAGCACGGCCACGGTGGCGGCCACCAGGCAGGCGAGCAGGGCCACGGCGCGCGTTACCCGGGCGGTGCCGATGCCGCAGGCGGACATGGCGGTCAGCTCGCCGCTGGCCGCGAACCGGCCGAGGGCGATGACCACCGCCAGGTAGAAGGTGGTCGGCAGGAGCACCTCCAGGCTGATGAGCACCCGGCAGAGGATCAGCTGGAGCACGGTGGCGCCCGCCAGCAGTCCCTGCACCGCGTCCTCCCAGTAGCGCGTGGCCATGGACGAGCCGTAGATCACCACCAGCACCAGGCAGATGGCCGCCGTGGGCTTGAGGATTTCCCGCATGATGTAGCGATCGATGATCACGGGGAACGGGATGCGGCTGGGGGATGGAAGGAGGGCGCAGGGGCGGCCGGCCGGGGCAGCCGCCCACGGCCGCTCAGGTGTGCTGGAGCGCGGCCCTGTCCCGGGTGCGGCAGTGGTCGGCCATCACCTGGCGGGCCACCTCCAGGTCGGCCGGGTAGTCGATCTCGCACCAGGGCAGGCCGCCGGTCCGGCAGGTGTGCACCACCCCGCCGGAGGCGAGCTGGTCGATCACCGACAGGAACCAGCGCCAGTTGCAGGCCCGGTCGGCGCGGGCCCGCTCCAGGCCGTCCCGGAACAGGGCCGGGCCCTCGCCGCGGAACCGGATCATGCCGATGGACTCGCCGTGCACCTCGGCCAGCGGGATGTCCTTGCTCACGTGGACCAGCCGGTCGCCGTCCAGGCTGACCTTCATGTCGTCGGCGTCATAGGCCGCCTTGCAGTGCACCGTGACCGTGACCGGGGCCGCGGGCGCGGCCAGCAGTCGATCGACAATGCCGCCGGTGAACAGGGTGTCGCCGTTGAGCAGGATGAAATCCTCGTCCATCAGGTCGCGCACCAGCCAACAGCTGACCAGGTTGTCGGTGCTGGCATAATCGACGTTGCAGCGGGTGTGCACCCGGCCGGGGCCGTAGCGGTCCGCCAGCAGCGCCTCGACCATGGGGGCGTTGTAGCCCACGACCACGGTGATGTTGTCGATGCCCGCGCGGTGCAGCTCGTCGATCTGCCATTCGAGCACGGTCTTGCCCTGCACCGGGATGAGGCACTTGGGCCGGTCGGCGGTCAGCGGCAAGAGCCGCGTGCCCTGGCCGGCGCTGAGAATGATAACCTTCATGCAAACAACTCCTGGTTTCTGTCTGAACGGGCCGCCGGCCAACCTGCGCCGACCCGGGGAACGGGCCGGCGCCAAGGCGGGCGGCAGGCGCACTTGTAGGACAATTTTCCGCCCGAGGAAAGATATCTTTGCCGGATGGCAAAAAATATCCCAGATTCGGCGGCAGTCACAGCCGACCCGACCCGCCCCTGCGGCGGTCCACCTGGAGGAGAGAACACCCAGATGAGCAGCCTGTCCCCCTGTGTGCGCCTTGTCCGCGCCCTCGTCCTGCTGGTGGCGCTGGTTCTGCCGGCCTTCGCCGGCCGGGCCGCGGAACCTGACCCCGCCCTCGCGCCGCCGGGCCACGGGTGGCACGAGCTGACCTTCACCGCCACCCGCTTCACCGCCGCACTCACCGTCCGTCTGCTCATCGAGCCGGTGCTGGCCGATGCGGAGGGAGCGAACCGGCCGGCGGCCGGCCGGGCGGACGGCTGCGCCGAGCCGGTTGCCGACGAACAGCAGCTGACCGTGGTCCTTTCCTCGCGCGGCCCGGGCCTGAACAACCGCTACGAGGAGCGGGTCTGCTTCGCCCCGGCGGACACCAGCCTGCGCGCCCGGGTGCGCCGCAACCTGGAGGGCGACCCCTGGCTGAAGCGCTACTGTCGGGAGGAGGCCGGGGTCCGCCGCTTCAGAATCGAGCCGGCCGAAGCAGGCGAGGAGGGACTGGCCCCGGCCGCCTGGACCGAGCGGGAAACCTCCTTCTACCCCTTCCCGGCAGAACTGGCCGGCTGCGCTGAGGTCTCGGACCCGGCGCTCATCCTCCTCCTGCTGGCACGCCGGGCGGTCCCGCCGGAACAGGGGCTGGTGCTCTGCGTGTTCGGCCGGCAGCACCTGCACCGGCTCACCCTCCGGTCCGTTGGCACGGAATCCCTGCAACCGAACTACACCCAACTCGCTGCCGGCCGCGGCCAGACGGTCACCGAACAGGTCGATGCGGAAGTGTATGCGCTCGCCAGTGAACCCCTGCCCGCCCCGGGCCAGGCGGCGGAACCCTTTTCCCTGCTCGGCCTGCGCCGGGACATCCGCATCCACCTGCACCCGCAGAGCCGCCTGCCGCTGCGGGTGAGCGGCACGGCCGGGCTGTTCGGCACGGTGACCCTCAACCTCGAGCAGGCCAGGGTGGACTGACCCGCCGGGTCAACTCCGCCCGTTGCCGGCGATCCGTTCGGCGTCCTGCCAGTCGGCCACCGTGTCCACATCCACGGCCGCCTCGGCGTACGGCAGGACCACCGCCCCGGCCGTGCAGCCCAGGCGTACACTCAGCCGGCCGAGCGCATCGTCCAGGGTGAGCCGGCCGAGCAGGAAGCGCAGCACCGTGGTCCAGCCGAGGATGCGGATCACCCGCAGCGGGTGCTTGCGCTCTGCCTCGACCCGCCGCCAGAACTGCGGCACCCGGCGGGATACCGGGGTGAGCAAGGCGAACAGGTTGCACGAGCAGTAACTGCCGCCCCGGAACCGGTAGGCGGTGCGGCGGGTGCCCGGAAAGGCGGCGAGCACGGTCTCGCGCCGGGCCACTCCGGCCACGGCGTCGCAGCCGCTGGAACGCGCCCGGCGACAGAAATCGCGGACCACGCGCGCGCTGAGCAGGGCGTGGTCCGCGGTGGTAAGCAGCACCGGCGCCTGTTCGGGCAGCGAGGCCAGGGCGTGGTGGGCGCTCAGGCTCGGGGTGGCCCGGGGTTCCAGCCAGCCCGCGTCGAAACGGGCGAGCGCTGCGGCAAGCGGCCGGTTCGCCTCGACGATCGCCCGGGGCGGGCCGCAGAGCACCATCCGCTCCACTTCGCCCGAGTCGGCCAGGGCCCTCAGCACCCGCACCACCATGGGTGTGCCGGCCACCGGCGCCAGGGCCTTGCAGGCCACGCCGGCGGCCGCGGCCACCGGGTTGTGCGCTTCCCGGTCGGCGGCGAGGATGATGGCGGTGAACGGCCGCTCCGCCCCTGCCCCGCTGCCACTGCTCACAGCGCTCTCCCGTAGATGCGGTAGCGCTTGTAGGCACGGCCGCCGAACTCGCCGATGATGGAGCGCACGCCCTGGTTGTCCTCGAGCACCCAGGAGAGTTCCACCCGGCGCATGCCGCTGGCCACCACGTCCGGCTGGATGTCGCCGATCAGCCGGTAGGCCAGGGCCGCGCCGAGAAGAGAGTCCTGGTAGGTTTTGCGCACCCCCATGAGCAGCATGCGGCCGCTTTCGGGGTGGCGCACCTTGAGCCGCCAGAGCAGCCGCAGCCAGCCGAAGGGGAAAAGACGGCCGCGCAGGCCGGCAATAGCCTCGTTGAGGTTGGCGAGCACGACGATGAAGGCGGCCGGCTCGCCGTCGACCATGGCGATGCGCGCGAACCGCTCATCGATGAGGAACTTCAGGCCCGCGGCCATGTGGGTGATCTCGCTGCGGGTCATGGGCACGAACCCCCAGTTGTCGGCCCAGGCGTCATTGAACAGGGCGAAGATGAGGTCCAGATCCTCCTGGAAATGCTTGCGGCTGACCGTGCGGGTGGTGATCCGCCGCCGCGTCCTGGCCACCGCCATCCGCCGCACCGGCGTTTCCGCCACGTCCGTGTCGATCAGGTAGGCGAGCAGGTCCCGTTCCTTGCGGTAGCCGCACGCCTCCAGCCGGGCCGCGCAGTACGGCCGGGCATGGCCCATCATGAGCATGGGCGGGGTGGTGAAACCGTCCACCAGCAGGCCGCACTCCTGGTTGATGCTCAGGTTGAAGGGGCCGCGGACGCGCTCCAGGCCGCGCGCGCGCAGCCAGTCCTCGGCCGTGGCGAGGAGCGTGCGGAAGGTCTCGTCAGCGTCTTCCGCCTCGAGCAGGCCGAAAAAGCCGGCACCGTCCCGGTGACGCTCCAGGTGCAGCCGGTCGACCTGGGCGCTGATCCGGCCCACCGGCCGGCCGTCGCGCAGGGCCAGCCAGAAGCGGGCCTCGGCGTGTTCGTAGAAGGGATTGTCGGCGGCGAACCATTGCCGCTGCTCCAGGTGGAGCGGCTCCACCCAGTACGGGTCGTCCTGGTAGAGGGCGCGGGGCAGGCGAAGGAAGGCCGCCCGCTGGGCGCGGCTCTCGACCGGCACGATGCGCAGCGAACCCGCGGCGCGGGACGGGTGGGTGGCGGCCGATTCCTCGGCGGAAGAAGGTTCGCGCATGGGCTGCTCACAGGGACAGGGAAACGGGGAGGGACCACCGGGTGGCATCGCCCGGCGCAGCGGGCGAACCCCGCCGATGCGGGCCTCCCGGCTGGTGGCGGGCACAGACCTTACACGAGCGGTGCCGCCCGGTCAACAGCCGGCCCGGGCGGGCGGCGGCCATATTTTGGTTGAACGATTGCCGGTTTCGATGCATATGCAAGGGACTCCCGGCCGGCGGGCGGGCGGGAGAATGACCAACAGACCAACCTGGAGGTGCAGGTGCTTTCTCGATGGATGCAGGCCGGGCTCGTGCTCACCCTGCTGGCGGTTGTAGCCGGCGGGGTCTGGCTGTACCGCGCCCAGGCCCAGGCCATGCGCTTCGAGGTCGAGCGGGAGCTGACCGCCATCGCCCGGCTCAAGGCCTACCAGATCGGCGAATGGCGCGCCGACCAGCTGGAAGATGCCGCCTCCCTGCAGCAGGACCCCTACCTGGTCCGGGCCATCGCCGCCTTCCTGGCCGCACCCGCCGGCGCAAACCGCGACGACCTGCTCGGCCGCTTGCGCGTTCTCGCCCGCCAGCACGACATCGAGGACATCCTGCTGGTGGACACCGCGGCCCGCGTACTGCTGCGCCTGGGCTCGCTTCCCGGGCATCCCGACCAGTGGTACCAACCGGTGGTACACCAGGCCCTGGCCGGCCGACGGCCGGTGTTCCTCGACCTGCACCGCGGCCCGCTCAGCGACATCCCCCACTCCTCGACGGTGGCGCCGCTGTTCGGCGAGGCCGGCCAGGGACAGCAACCGCTCGGCTGCCTGGTGCTGGTCAACGGCGACTCCCGCTTCCTCTTTCCCCTGCTCCAGGTGTGGCCGACCCCGAGCCGTACGGCGGAAACCCTGCTGGTGCG
Source organism: uncultured Desulfobulbus sp. (assembly GCA_964567725.1). Taxonomy (GTDB): domain Bacteria; phylum Desulfobacterota; class Desulfobulbia; order Desulfobulbales; family Desulfobulbaceae; genus Desulfobulbus. The sequence continues at coordinate 19,520 of CAZMNU010000008.1, forward strand.
CCGCGACGGCGACCAGGCGCTCTTTCTCGCCGCCACCCGCCACCAGGCGGACGCGGCCCTCAACCTGCGCCTGCCGCTGGGCGACAGCGGCCCGGTGTCGGTGCAGGCGGTGCAGGGGCGCACCGGCTACGTGCACGGCCTGGACTACCGGGGGGTGGAGGTGGCGGCGGTGCTCCTGCCCATCGATAACACCCCCTGGCTGATGGTGGTCAAGATCGACCGGGACGAGGCCTTCGCCGACTGGCGGCTGCGTTCCGCCCTGCTGCTGGCGCTGCTCGGGGCCCTGGCCGCGCTGGTCGCCATCGGCGGGCTGCTGCTCTGGCAACGGCAGGAGAAGGCCCACTTCCGGGCGCTCTACCAGGCCGAGGCCGCGACCCGGGCCGCCCTGGAACACCGCGGCGCGATCCTCGAGGCGGTGGGCGACGGGGTGGTGGCGGTGAACGCGGAAGGGCGGGTGGACCTGCTCAACCCGGCCGCCAACGCCCTCACCGGCTGGTCCGGGGAGCAGGCCCGGGGCCGCCTGGTGGAGGAGGTGGTGGACCTGGTGGACACGGTCACCGACGCGCCCCTGCCCAATCCGGCGCGCACGGCCCTGACCTCGGGCGGGCCGGTGACCCCGCCCGACGACCAGGCCATCCTCAAGGCCCGCACCGGCGACCGGTTCCAGGTGGCCGTGGCCGCCACCCCGCTGCCGGGCGGTGACGGCGCGGTGCTGGCCATCCGCGACATGACCCAGTCGAGCCGCCTGCGCGCGACCATGCGTCACGAGCGGCGCATCCTCAAGCTGTTCGTCGAGCACGCGCCCGCCGCCATTGCCATGTTCGACACGGAGTTGCGCTACCTCGCGGTCAGCCGCCGCTTCCTCACCGACCACCAGTTGGAGGGGCAGGACCTGATCGGCCAGTGCCACTACGACGTGTTCCCGGACCTGCCCGAACGGTGGCGGGAGGCCAACCAGCGCTGCCTGCAGGGCGCGGTCGAAGGCGGCAGCGAAGACCTCTGGCCCCGCGCCGACGGCCGCACCGACTGGGTGCGCTGGGCCATCCACCCCTGGTACGAGATCGGCAACCAGGTCGGCGGGCTGGTGCTGTTCTCCGAGGTGATCACCGCCCGCAAGGAGGCGGAACTCGCCCTGGAGGCGAGCCGGCGGCAGCTGGCGCACCTGTTCACGGTCAGCCCGGCGGTCATCTACGCGCTGCGGGCCGACAGCCTGGAGCCGACCTGGGTGAGCCCCAACGTGATCGACCTGCTCGGCTACACCGTGGCCGAGGTGCTCGAACCGGACTGGTGGGTCGAGCACCTGCACGCCGGCGACCGCCAGCGCGCCCTGGTCGACATGGAGACGCTGGCTGCGGCGGGCCGGGTCATCCATGAATACCGCTTCCACCGCAAGGACGGCAGCCTGCTCTGGGTGCTCGACGACCTGCGCCTGGTGCGCGACGAAAGCGGCCGGCCGACCGAGATCATCGGCGCCTGGACCGACATCACCCACCGCCGCGAGGCCGAGGCGGCGCTCAAGCGGAGCGAGGCCAAGTTCCGCAGCCTGTTCCAGCGCCACGCCGCGGTCAAGCTGCTGCTCGACCCGGACGACGGCCGCATCCTCGAGGCCAACGAGGCCGCCGCTGCCTTCTACGGCTGGTCGCAGGACGAACTGCAGCGCATGCGCATCGACCAGATCAACACCCTGCCGCCCCACCAGGTGCGGGCCGAACTCTTCCGGGTGTGCAACCAGGAGCGCATCTACTTCGAATTCCGCCACCGCCGGGCGGACGGCTCCATCCGCGACGTGGCCGTGTACAGCAGCGCCATGGAACTCGAGGGCAGGCCGGTGATCCATTCCATTGTCCACGACATCACCGAGTTCCGCCAACTCGAAGAGCAGCTCCGCCAGGCGCAGAAGATGGAGTCCATCGGCCGGTTGGCCGGCGGCGTGGCCCACGATTTCAACAACATGCTGGCCGTGATCCTCGGCTACACCCAGCTCGTGCTCGACCGCACGCCGGCGGACGACCCGAGCCGCGAGGACCTGGAGGAGGTGCTGCACGCGGCCGAGCATTCCGCCGGGATCACCCGCCAGCTGCTCGCCTTTGCCCGCCAGCAGCCCGTCAGCCCGGAGGTGCTCGACCTGAACACGGCGGTGGACGGCCTGCTCAAGATGCTCGGCCGGCTCATCGGCGAGGGCGTGCGCCTGGTCTGGCGGCCCGGCGCGGACCTCTGGCCGGTGTCCATGGACCCGGCCCAGTTCGACCAGATGCTCGCCAACCTGTGCATCAACGCCCGCGACGCCGTTGCCACCGGCGGCACCATCACCATCGAGACCGGCCGCGTGCACTACAGCCAGGAGGACTGCGCCCACCGGCCCGACCGTCTGCCCGGCGACTTCACCGTGCTCACCGTGCGTGACGACGGCTGCGGCATGGACCGGGTGACCCGCGAGCGGATCTTCGAGCCGTTCTTCACCACCAAGCCCCTGGGCGAGGGCACCGGCCTGGGGCTGGCCATGGTCTACGGCACGGTCCGCCAGAACCGCGGCTTCATCGAGGTGGAGAGCACCCCGGGCGAGGGCACGGTGTTCCGCATCCACCTGCCCCGCCACACCGGCGAAGCCGTTGCCGGAAATGAAGCCGAGGTCGCGGTGACGCCGGACGGCGGCGGCCGGACCGTGCTCGTGGTCGAGGACGACCCGCTGCTGCTCGGCCTGGTCCGGCAGATGCTCGGCAAGCTCGGCTACACCGTGTGCGCGGCGGACAGCCCGGCCGCGGCCCTGGCCCTGGCCGCCCACCAGGACGACGATTTCGAGGTGCTGCTCACCGACGTGGTCCTGCCGGAGATGGACGGCCGCGACCTGGCCGAGCGCATCCGCGCCCTGCGCCCGTCCATCCGGGTGGTGTTCATGTCCGGCTACGCGCCCGGCCTGCTCACCGACCGGGGCGTGCTCGCACCCGGGGCAGCCTTCCTGCAGAAACCCTTCCCCATCGATCAGCTGGCCAGGCGGCTCTGCCAGGCGCTCGACACCCCGGCGGGGCCGTCCTGAAGGGCGCGGGGCCGGACGCCGCCGTCCTGCCGCCGCACCCGCGGTTCCGGCCGCGGCTGCAGAATTGCATGGACAGACCGGGGGAAAACTTCTAATTTAGCGCGGGTTCACCGCGGCCGTTGACCGCCACACCGGAGGACGACATGGAACCGAAAAAAAGCTGGGACGACATCCCCTCCCTGGACGGCCTCTCGGTCGACTGGGACTACAAGGCCCAGGAAAAGATCGACAACCGTTCCCACTCCCGCCTGGACGCCGGGTCGCTGCAGCAGCTGTTCGAGACCGGCGCCATCCCGGCCAAGATCGCCATCGCCGGCCAGACCCTGGACGCGCGCCTGGTCGATCTCTCCCGGGGCGGGGCGGCCTTCAGCGTGGCCATGCCGCTGGCCATCGGCCAGCCGGTGAAGACCGGCTTCGTGCTCGGACCCGCCAAGATCCTCGCCAAGGGGACGGTGCGCCACGTCAAGCAGGAGGGCGGCCGCACCATCATCGGTGTCATGTTCGAGGCCCTCAACGAAGGTTCAGCCGACTACATCGCCGGCCTGTACGCATCCAAGATCCTGTACTGACCGGCCAGGGCCGGCAGCGGGACACAACCCCATCAGAGGCTACCATGGGCGGGCTTTTCGGTATCGTTTCGCAGTCGGACTGCGTGGCGGACCTGTACTACGGCACGGACTACCACTCCCACCTGGGCACCAAGCGGGGCGGCATGGCGGTGCGCAACGAGCACGGCTTCCACCGTTCCATCCACAACATCGAAAACAGCTACTTCCGCTCCAAGTTCGAGAGCGAACTGCACCGCTTCCACGGTCGCCAGGGCATCGGCGTGATCAGCGACACCGACCCGCAACCGCTCATCATCAGCTCCCACCTGGGCACCTTCGGCATCGTCACGGTCGGCCGCATCAACAACATGGAGGCCCTGATCCGCCAGGCCTGGCGGAACCGGCGCCATTTCTCCGGCACCGCGGACGGCATTGCCAACGCCACCGAGGTGACGGCCATGCTCATCTGCCAGGAGGAGAGCTTCGAGGCCGGCATCCGCCGCGCCCAGGAACTGATCGAGGGCTCCTGCTCGCTGCTGCTGCTCACCGAACAGGGGATCTACGCGGCCCGCGACCGGCTCGGACGCACGCCGCTGGTGGTGGGGCGGCGGGACGGGGCCACCGCGGTGACCTCCGAGACCAGCGCCTTTCCCAACCTGGATCTCGCCACCGACCATTTCCTCGGTCCGGGCGAGGTCCTGCGGCTCACCGCGGACGGCTGGGAACAGCGGCTGCCGCCGGGCGATCGCATGCAGATCTGCTCGTTTCTGTGGGTCTACTACGGCTACCCCGCCTCCGAGTACGAGGGCCTGAACGTCGAGCAGGTGCGCTACGACTGCGGCGCGGCCATGGCCCGCCACGACCGGGTGGAGGTGGACGTGGTCGCCGGCATCCCGGACTCGGGCATCGGTCACGCGCTCGGCTACGCCAACGAGCGGAAGATCCCCTACAACCGGCCCTTCGTCAAGTACACGCCCACCTGGCCGCGCAGCTTCATGCCCCAGGACCAGGCCATGCGCGACCTGGTGGCCAAGATGAAGCTGATCCCGGTGCGGCGGCTGATCGAGGGCCGTCGGCTGATGCTCTGCGACGACTCCATCGTCCGCGGCACCCAGCTCAAGGACAACGTGCGCGCCCTGTTCGACATCGGCGCCCGCGAGGTGCACGTGCGGCTCGCCTGCCCGGCCCTGATCTTCCCCTGCGAGTTCCTCAATTTCTCCACCTCGCGCTCCACCCTGGACCTGCTCGGCCGCAAGACCATCCACGCCCTCGAGGGCGGCAGGGACGGGAACCTGGACCGCTACGCCCGGGACGGCACGCCCGAGCACCAGGCCCTGGTCGAGGCCCTGCGCGCCCGGCTCGGCCTGACCTCGCTCTGCTACCAGCAGCTCGACGACCTGGTGGCCGCCATCGGCCTGCCCCGGGAACACCTCTGCACCCACTGCTGGAACCGGGGCTGCTGCCCCTGAAACCGGGGCCGACACGGCACCGGCGTCCGGCGCGGACCGGACGCACGGGGTCGGCCCGCCCGCCTTCCGCGCCATCTCTCACGCAAACGGGGAACCATGCAACTCGAACAGTATTTCGCGACCACCAAGGGCACCGGCGTACTGGCCACCTGTGACGGCCAGGGCGAGGTGAACACCGCCATCTACGGCCGGCCGCACGTGCAGGGCCGGGACGAGGTGGTGTTCATCATGCTCGACCGCCGCAGCCATGCCAACCTGGCCGAGAATCCGCACGCCTGCTACCTGTTCCTCGAAGAGGGCACCTCCTACCAGGGGGTGCGCCTCTACCTCACCTTCCTCGACGAGAGCACCGACCAGGAACAGATCCGCGCCATGAGCCGGCGGCCGAAACGGCCGGACGAGGGGGAGCAGGAGCGCAAGTTCCTGGTCCGCTTCCGGGTGGACAAGGCCCTCAACCTGCTCGGCGGCGGGCGCAAGGAACTGGAATAGCCCCCCGCCCGCCCGTATGTCCCGCTCCGCGCCCGCGGCCATGATCAGCTACGACGTGCTCATCGTCGGCGCAGGTGTCGGCGGCCTGGCGGCCGGCGCCCTGCTCGCCGACGCCGGCCGCAGCGTGCTCGTGCTCGAGCAGCACAACCAGCCCGGCGGCTGCGCCGCGACCTTTGTCCACCGCGGCTATCGCTTCGACGCCGGCGCCACCATCGGCGCCGGCTTCCAGCCTGGCGGCCCGCTCCACTGGCTGGCCCGGCGGCTGGCGCTTCACTGGCCGGCCCACCCGCTCGAGCTGGCCTGGGAGTACCGCGAGGGCGACCTGGCCCTGCCGCTCACCGGCCGGCGGGACGCGATCCTGCGCGCTTTTCCGGCCAGCGGCCCGTTCTGGCGGGAGCAGGCCGAGGTGGCCGACAGCCTCTGGGCCCTGAGCGCCCTGCTGCTCGACCAGTACGGCCGCAGCCGGCCGCGCCAGCTGTCTGCCCTGGTCCGGCGACTGGCGACCACGGTGCGCGGCCGGCTGCTCGGCCTGGCCACCACCACCGCCGCGACCTGGCTGACCGATCACGGCCTGGACCGGGATGCCGCCTTCCGCCGCTTCATCGACGCCCAGCTGCTCATCTCCGCCCAGGCCACGGCCGAGCGGACCAACGGCCTGTTCGCTGCACTCGCCCTGGACCTGCCCCGGCAGCACCCCTGCCGCATCGACGGCGGCATCGGCACGGTGGCCGAGCAGCTCAGCCGGGCGGTACGCGAACGCGGCGGCCACCTGCACACCGGCGAGCGGGTGGAACGGCTGGTGGTCCGCGGCCACAGGGTCGAGGCAGCGGAAACGGACCGCGGCCGCTACCGGGCCCGCCAGGTGCTCGTCAACGGCTCGGACGCCCTGCTGGCCCGGCTCATCGGCCGGCCCGCGGCCGGCGACTGGGCCGCGGCCAACCGGGCCGAGTGGGGAGCCTTTGTCCTCCACCTGGGGGTGGAGCGGGACTGGGTGCGCAGCCTGCCGGCCGAACACCTGCAGCTCATCCGCACCGGTGCGGCCACGCTCGCCGAAGGGGATTCGCTCTTCCTCTCCGCCTCGCACCCGGACGACCACACCCGGGCGCCGGCGGGCCGGAGCGCGCTCACCGTATCCACCCACACCCGGGTCGAACCCTGGTGGCAGGCGCACAACAGCGGCCCCGAAGCCTACGCGGCCCTGAAAAAGGGCTACACCGAGCGGGCGCTGGCGCTCATCGATGCGCAATTCGGCATCGGCCCGGCGGAACCGCTGCTTGCCGGCACACCGGTCACCTACCACCGCTACACCGGCCGGCATCTCGGCCTGGTGGGCGGCTACGCCCAGACCTCCTGGATGCCGCCGCGCCAGCGCTGTTTCGGCCTCGCCAACTGCACCCTGGTGGGCGACCACAGCTTTCCGGGCCAGAGCCTGGCCGGGGTCACGGTCGGCGCGGCCCTGGCCGCGGACCGGCTGCTCCGGCGACCATGAACAGCCGCCCGCCCCGGGCCAAGCCGCCGCCCGCCCGGCCCGGCCGAGTCCCGACCGCGCTGCCCCAATTCCGTCACCGGCCCCGGCCCCATGGCCGGACGCCGGTTGCCCTTATCGCCCCACATCGAGGAGAACACCCATGCCCAAACGCAACGACATCCGCACGGTCCTGATCATCGGCTCGGGTCCGATCATCATCGGCCAGGCCTGCGAATTCGACTACTCCGGCACCCAGGCCTGCAAGGCCCTGCGCGAACTCGGCTACCGCATCGTGCTCGTCAACTCCAACCCGGCCACGATCATGACCGACCCGGGCATGGCCGACGTCACCTACATCGAGCCGCTCAACGTGGACACGCTCGAGAAGATCATCGCCCGCGAGCGGCCAGACGCCCTGCTGCCCAACCTGGGCGGCCAGTCGGCCCTGAACCTCAGCTCCGACCTGGCCCGGCAGGGCATCCTCGAGAAATACGGGGTGCAGGTGATCGGCGTCAACCTGGACGCCATCGAGCGCGGCGAGGACCGCATCGAATTCAAACGGGAGATGGACCGGCTCGGCATCGAGATGCCGCGCAGCACCGCCGTGTACTCGGTGGAGGACGCCGAGCGCATCGCCGCCGAACTCGGCTACCCGGTGGTCATCCGCCCGGCCTACACCATGGGCGGTACCGGCGGCGGCATGGTCTACAACCTGGAGGAGCTGCGCATCATCGCCGCCCGCGGCATCGCCGCCAGCCGCATCGGCCAGATCCTCGTGGAGGAGTGCGTCATCGGCTGGGAGGAGCTGGAACTCGAGGTGGTGCGCGACGCGGACAACAAGCTGATCACCGTCTGCTTCATCGAGAACGTGGACCCCATGGGCGTGCACACCGGCGACTCGTTCTGCACCGCGCCCATGCTCACCGTGCCGGTGGAACTGCAGGAACGGCTGCAGCGGGCCGCCTATGCCATCGTCGAGTCCATCGGCGTGATCGGCGGCACCAACGTCCAGTTCGGCCACGACCCGAAGACCGACCGGGTGGTGGTGATCGAGATCAACCCGCGCACCTCGCGCAGCTCGGCGCTCGCCTCCAAGGCCACCGGCTTCCCCATCGCGCTCGTCTCGGCGCGGCTGGCCGGCGGCCTGACGCTCAAGGACATGGCCTACTGGCGCGACGGCACCCTGGACCGCTACACCCCCTCGGGCGATTACGTGGTGGTCAAGTTCGCCCGCTGGGCGTTTGAGAAATTCCGCGGCGTGGAGGACAAGCTCGGCACGCAGATGCGCGCCGTGGGCGAGGTGATGAGTCTCGGCAAGACCTACAAGGAGGCCCTGCAGAAGGCCATCCGCGGCCTGGAAACCGGCTGCATGGGCCTGGGCTTTTACAAGAACCTGCACGAGCTTTCTTTGAAGGAATTGATGGCCAAGCTGGCCGTGCCCACCAGCGAACGCCAGTTCGTGCTCTACGAGGCCCTGCGCCAGGGTGCGAGCGTGGAGGAACTGCACCGGCGGACCTCGATCCACCGCTGGTTCCTCGAACAGATGCGTGAACTGGTGGTGCGCGAGGAGGAGATCCTCGCCCATCGCAACACCGGGCTGCCGGTGGAGCTGCTCCGCCAGGCCAAACAGGAAGGCTTTGCCGACGCCTACCTGGCCCAGCTGCTCGAGGTGAGCGAGCGCGAGATCCGCGCGCAGCGCACCAAAGCCGGCATCGTCGAGGGCTGGCACGCGGTGCCGGTGAGCGGCGTGGAGGACGCGGCCTACTACTATTCGAGCTACAACGCCCCGGACACGGTGCCGGTCTCGACCAACCCGAACAAGGTGATGATCCTCGGCGGCGGCCCCAACCGCATCGGCCAGGGCATCGAGTTCGACTACTGCTGCGTGCACGCGGCCTTCGCCCTGCGCGACCTGGGCTGTGAAACGGTGATGGTCAACTGCAACCCGGAGACCGTGTCCACCGACTACGACACCTCGGACAAGCTCTACTTCGAACCGCTCACCGTGGAGGACGTGCTGCAGATCTACGAGAAGGAGCAGCCCAAGGGCGTGATCTGCCAGTTCGGCGGGCAGACGCCGCTGAACATCGCCCGCCAGCTGGAGGAGGCCGGGGTGCGCATCCTCGGCACCTCGCCGGCGGTGATCGACCTGGCCGAGGACCGCGACCTGTTCAACGCCATGATGGAGAAGCTCGGTATCCCCATGGCCGCCGGCGGCATGGCCACGGACGAGGCCGGGGCCATCGACATCGCCGCCCGCATCGGCTACCCGCTCATGGTGCGGCCCTCGTACGTGCTCGGCGGGCGGGGCATGGAGATCGTCTACGACGAGGCCATGCTGCGCGACTACATGGCCGCGGCCGTGGACGTGACCCCGGACCGGCCGATCCTCATCGACCGCTACCTGGAGAACGCCATCGAGGCCGAGGCGGACGCCATCGCCGACGGTGAGGATGCCTTTGTGCCGGCGGTGATGGAACACATCGAGCAGGCGGGCATCCATTCGGGCGACTCGGCCTGCGTCATCCCGCCGGTGGGCATCCCGGAGCGCCACCTGGCGACCATCCGCGCGTACACGCGCACCATCGCCCGCGAGATGGGCGTGGTCGGGCTGATGAACATCCAGTACGCCATCTGCGACGACCGCGTCTACGTGCTCGAGGCCAACCCGCGCGCCTCGCGCACCGTGCCGCTGGTGTCCAAGGTGTGCGGCATCCCCATGGCCCGCATCGCCACCGAGATCATGCTCGGCAAGCGGCTGGCCGACTTCGACTTCTCCGCCAAGGAAATCCGCCACGTGGGCGTCAAGGAGGCGGTGTTCCCCTTCAACATGTTCCCCGAGGTGGACCCGGTGCTCGGCCCGGAGATGCGCTCCACCGGCGAGGTGCTCGGCCTGGACCACTCCTACGGCATGGCCTACTTCAAGGCCCAGGACGGCGCCGGCGCCACCCTGCCGCTCACCGGCACGGTGCTCATCACCGTGGCGGCGCGCGACCGCACCGGGCAGCTGCTCGAGGCGGCCCGGCGGCTCGCCGGCGAGGGCTTCCGCATCGTGGCCACGGACGGCACCGCCGCCTTTCTCCAGGACAACGGCATCGAGGCGACGACCATCCTCAAGGTGCACGAGGGGCGGCCGAACATCGTCGACGCGGTCAAGAACGGCGAGATCCAGCTGATCATCAACACCCCCTCGGGCAAGCTGAGCGCCTACGACGACTCCTACATCCGCAAGGCGGCCATCCGCCACAAGGTGGCCTACCTGACCACGGTGCGCGCCGCCGCGGCCGCGGCCGAGGGCATCGCCGCCCGCCAGGCCGGGGAGAGCACGGTGCGCTCCCTGCAGGAGTGGCTGGCCGCATTGCGATGAACACCGGCCGCTGGCTGGAGCTGGTGGACCGGTTCGTGGCCGCATCCTTTGCCGACGATGACAGCGGCCTCAACCTGCGCCACCTGCGCCGCACCCTGCACTGGCTCCTGGAACTGGACCCCGGGGCGGACGAGGCGCTGCAGATCGCGGCGCTGGCGCACGACCTCCAGCGCGCCTTCCGCGACGACGAGCCCGCGACCGGGGGCGGTTTCCTTGACTCGGTCTATCTGCGTCACCACCAGGAGCGGGGCGGCGAGCTTGTCGCCGACTTCCTCCATCGCGAGGGGGCCGATGCGGCCCTGGCCGAACGGGTGCGGACGCTGGTCAGCCGGCACGAGGAGGGCGGCAGCGCCGAACAGGACCTGCTCCGGGATGCGGACTCGGTGAGCTTTTTCGAGAACAACTGCGACTATTTCCTGCGGGTGCTGGTCCCGCGGGAGGGCGCGGAGGCGGTGCGGGCCAAGTTCGCCTGGATGTTCGAGCGGATCGGCTCCGAACCTGCCCGGCGGATCGCCCGCCCCTGGTACGAGGCCGCGCTGGCCCGCTTGAGCGCCCTGGAGACCGAACGATGAACCTGCGCCTGCCCGCCATTGCCATCCTGATCGCGACCCTGTTCCTGCTGACCGCACCCGCGCCGGCCGCGGCCCGGGTGATCGAACTGCAGCGCCACGAGAACCGCGAATTCCACTTCGCCTTCCAGTACCCGGCCGGCTGGCAACTCAGCCCGGGCACGGGCGGCGACCTGCGCGCCCGCACGATCGCCCCTGCCGGCGGGCCGGAGGCGCAGTGCTCGGTGATCGTCAAGCGCTTTCCGAACGCGGCCGGGGCCCGCCAGGGGGAGATCGACCAGGTGTTCCTCGCCCCGCCCACCGCGGCCGAGATCACCGATATGCTCGGCGGCGAGGTACCGGACCTGGAGGTGCTCGCTGTTTCCGCGGTCACCCTGCACACCCGCCCGGCCCACCAGGCCGCCCTGCGCTACACCGTGGTCACCCCGGTCGGCCCGGCCCGGGCCTACGGCCGGGTGGTGCTGACCGCCACCCCTGGCCTCACCTGGACGATCAGCTGCAGCGGCCAGGGCACCACCAACGAGGAGGCGGAGCGGAACTTCGCCTTCTGGGGCCTGGAGATCGACGCCCTGATCGATTCCTTCCGTTTCACGCCGGCGGCTCCACAGCCCGCCCCGGTGGAGACCGCCCCGGCCGCCACCCCCGCCGTTACCCCTGAAAAAAAATAAGGCGTCGGACCCTCCGGACCACATCCCGGACGGAATCGCCTGCTCTCCGCAGCAGGGCGAACGGCCCGCCCCGTTGCGCTCACCAAACGATATCCGCCACCAGCCGCAGCAGGCCGATGGTGGCCACCTGCGCCAGGCAGACCGGCAGGCCGCGGCGAAAAAAGGTGGACGCGAGCATGGCCAGGCCGTGCTGGCGCGCCAACCCCACGGCGGTCATGTTGGCCGAAGCGCCGACCATGGTGGCGTTGCCGCCCAGGGAACCACCGAGCAGCACGGCCGTGTGCAGGTGGAGCACCTCCTGGCCCGCCCCCATGCCCTGCACCAGGGGGATGAGGGCGACGATCAGCGGGATGTTGGGAATCACCGAGGACAGGGCGGCCGTGCCGCAGAGCAGCAGCAGGGCCGCCGCCTCGGGATGGGCCGCGGCCGAGGCGGCGAGCAGGCCGGCCGCCGCACCGATGGCGCCGGTGGATTCCAGGGCGCCGGTGAGGATGAAGGTGCAGGCGAAAAAGATCAGGGTGCTCCAATCGATGTCCCGCAGCACCTGGGAAACCGAACCGAGCCCGAACCGCTCGGCCAGGGCCAGGGTGGCAGTGGCGGCGCTGAGCGCGATCAGGTCCGGTGAAAAGGGGATGCGCGAGAGTTCGCCGGCCACGAAGAAGAGCAGCATGATGCAGCCGATCACCACGATCGGCAGGAAATAACGCTTGGGCAGCAGGGGTTCGGTCGGACTCGTGAGGCGGCTCAACGGCCACCGGGCGCGCCACAAATCCCGCCAGACCCAGGGCAGCAGGGCAAGCAGCACCACCGTGGCCACCACCCCGCTCCACGAAAGCTTCGGCAGGTAGGCGGTAAAGCCGAGCCCGGCGGCCTGGCTGACCAGGTAGGTGGCCGGGTCGCCGACCATGGTGAGCAGGCCGCTGGAGTTGGCGGCCAGGGCCACGAGAATGAGCAGCGGTTCCGCTTTCAGCTTGAGTTCGCGGGCCAGCGGCACGAGCACTGGGCCGAGCACGAGCACCGCGGTGGCGTTGGGCAGGAGCGCGCTGATCAGGGCGGTGACCAGGGTGATGCCCACCAGCAGCCGACTGCCCCGGCCGCGCGACAGAGTGACCATGAGATGCGCGGTGCGGGCGAAGATGCCGGTGGGCTGCAGGGCCCGGGCCACCACCATGGCGCCGAGCAGCAGGGCCAGGGTCGAGTAGGAGGCGGTCATCTCCGCGGCCGCCTCGGGCAGGGTGAACACGCCGCCGTAAACCAGCACCAGGGTGCCGGCCAGGGCCGCGGCCGGCGCACTGAGCAGGTTGCCCATGATGAGGCAGATGACCGAAAGGAAGGTCAGGGCGGCCAGCCATGCGTCCATTGGGCATTTCCGGGCGGAGGTGGTGGAAGGGGGTGCGGGTCGACATGCCGGCGAAGGCGGTTTCTGGCAAGGACGCTGCCGTGGCCGGAAGGACGGGCAGGGTCGCGGAACGGACCGGCGACCTGGCCAGGCCTACCTGTCCGCCCGTTCCAGCCGCCAGATCTCGCCCCCGTCGGTGGCCACAAGGAGGGCGCCGTCCGGGGCCACGACCAGCGAGCGCATGCGTTCGGCCGGCAGACCGGTGATGGTGCGAACCCCGGTCGTTTGCCCGCCCGCATCCAACTGGAGCAGGTCGATCCTCGCCCCGCGCAGGAAGCCCACCGCCAGCCGTCCCGCCCAGTCGCCCCAGTCCGGCCCGTCGAGAAAGACGCACGGGCCCATGCCCTCGGAAACGCCCTGGTTGGTCCACGACGGCGGAAGCGCCGCGGGAAAACGCTCCCGGTCGGTCATCGAGGTGCGCGAGCCGTCGGGCTTGTTCGAGGTGTAGCCGCAGTAGTCGCTGGCGCAGGACACGCCCGGCGTGGGCGCCGGGTCCCAGCCGCCGTTGCCGCTGGCGACCAGCGGGGTGACCTCGTCGCTGTGGCCCGGGCCGTGTTCACAGGCAAAGGGCTGGCCCGTCACCGGGTGGAAGGCGATTCCCTGCACGTTACGGTGGCCGTAGGTGAAGAGGCGCGCATCAGCGCCCTTCGGGGTGGTGTTGCCCGGCGCGGGCCGGCCGTCGCGGTCGATGCGCAGCACCTTGCCGCCCAGGCGGGTCAGGTCCTGCGGCAGGGGACCGTTGTGGTTGTCGCCGGTGGTCACGTAGAGAAAGCCGTCCTTCGGGCTGAAGCGCAGTCGGCCGCCGCTGTGGGCCCCGGCCCGGCCCCAGCGGGTGAACGATGCCTTGAAGGGGATGTCGGCGACGATGTCCGTGCGGCCGCTCACCGTGGCGGTGGCCGCGTCCACCTGCAGGCGGACCACCCGGTTGGTCGGCTGCCCGCCGAGTTTCGAGGCCATGAACAGGTAGAGGCGCCGGTTGTCGGCAAAGGCCGGGTCCAGGGCCAGGCCGAGCATGCCGCTCTGGCCCTGGCAGAACAGGTCGTCTGCGACCACGGCCGCACCGCTTGTGCCGAACAGATGGCGGATCGCGCCGTCCGGGGTGCGCACCGACAGGCCGCGGCATTTTTCCGTGAAGAACAGGGCCCCATCGGGCGCGACTGCCAGGTCCCATGGGTTCTCCAGGTCGGCGAGAATGACGGTTCGCCGGAGGTGCGGTTCGCCGGGCCCGGCCGCCCGGGCGCAAAGGGCGGTGCACAAAGGTGCGGCCAGCAGCACCATGGCGCCGAGCAGAGCTGTTGTGATTTTCGTTGTCCGCTGCATAGGGTCCTCCTGTTGTCACGGGATATGGTTCTGTTCCGGCCGGGCACCCACATTCCGACGCCCGTCCGCCTGCAGGCTTCCGGTCCGGGCAGGCTGTCGGCCCGGGGCAGCCATGCAAAAAACCAGGGTGTTTCGCGGCAGAAACGGTCGTCTCCTCGAAACGCAGCTTACGCCATGCAGGGTCTTTGCTGCAAGGATGCATGCGGCATGTCGGTACTCTTCAGTCGGCGGCCGCTTCAAAACCCTTGCCTTTCAGGGAGAATTGCGGTTGGCAATGAACTGACGGGCGATGGCCGCGAATTTGTCCGGGACAATGGAGCGCACTTGGATGGGACTCATGACAACAGACAAGGTGACGGGATCGAGCACGGCCTACGTGGCCCTGGCGGCCCTGTGCTGGGGGGTATCGGGCGGCATCGGCGGCATTCTCATGGGACAGGGCTGGGACCCGATGGTGGTCTCCTTCTACCGGGGCGCGATCGGGCTGGGGTTCGTACTCGTCTGGTTGGCCCTGCGCCCGCGGGGCAGCGGCTTGGCCAATCGCCGGTTGTGGTTCTGGTCGGTGATCGCCGGGATGGGCGTGGCCGGCAACTTTGGCTTCTATTTCACGAGCATCGCCGAGGGCAGTGTCGCGGTCGCCGCGACCCTGATGTACAGCGCGCCGGTGTTCGTCTATCTCGTCTCCTTTACCCTCAAACTCGAACAACCCACCCCGCTCAAGTGGGCCGCCATGGCCGCTGTCCTGCTCGGCGTGGTGCTGCTCACGGGCCTGTACGAGATGGGAGCGGGCGACATCACGCCCATCGCCGCCGGCGCCGGGCTGCTTGCCGGCCTGTCCTACGCGCTGTTCATTTTCGGCTTCAAGTATGCGGCCCCCCACGGCAGCCCGCAGGCGATCCTGGTGATTGCCTTCGCGGTGCTCGTCGCCCTCCTTGCCGGGCTGGGCGACGCGGACCAGATCGCGGCCGTGCCGAACGCTCCGGCCTGGCCGCTGTTCGTCCTACTGGGGGTGGTCGGTGCGGGATTGTCGTTTCTCTTCTATATCGTCGGCCTGCGCCATACCGCGCCGGCCGTGGCCTCCATCGTGGCCATGGTCGAGCCGGTCACCGCGTCCCTGTTCGGCGTGGTGCTGCTGCATGAACGTCTGGCCGGTCTGCAGATCCTCGGCATGGGGCTGATCCTGGTCACCGTCACCGGCCTGAGCGTCTCTGCCAGCGCTCGGGCACGCCCCCTGGACTGAACACCTTTGCTGGTTGGTGCCGGCTCGAACAGCCACAGGCCGACCGATGCGCATCACGGCACAAACAAGGCGCATCTCTTTTCCTCTCCCGCATATCCGTGCACGGCCCGGCCCGCCCGGCGCAGCGTTCCCCACCCGTTCGCACAAGGCTCCCCTTTTCCCGGCCGTGCACCGTCCCGCACCGCGGATGCAGCCGGCCCGGACCTGTCCCCGGTCCCTGTCGTTCTCCCCGCCGGCATGGCTGCGCCACCCCACCCTTGACAATACATAGCCAACTATGTATAAATATAGCCGGCTATCTAAAATCATCAGGGAGGCCCGACATGGACGAGGATCTGTGCGCCAAGCTGAACCACCTGGCGCGGCTGCTCCTGTTCCAGGTGAACGAGCAGGTCAGACCGCATGGCGTGAGCCAGGGACAGCTGCCCATCCTCTGCTGCCTGCAGGCGGAGGAAGGCCAGACCCAGGCCGAACTCTGCCGGAAAATCCAGGTGGAGCAGCCGACCATGGCCAACACCCTGCGGCGCATGGAACGGGACGGCCTGATCGTGCGCACCGCCAGCGAAGAGGACAAGCGGCAGGTGCGCATCTACCTCACCGAACAGATCCGCCCCACCGTGGCAGCCCTGCAGGAGAAACGGGACGAAGTGGTCGCCCGCATGACGCGGGCCATGTCGGCGGTGGACCTGGCCGAGCTGCACCGACTCCTCGACCAGGCCCGGGCCAACCTGGAACATCCTGAAACCAAACAGCAAACTGGAGAATAACTATGCATACCTTTGATTTCGTCATTCTCGGCGGCGGCCCCGGCGGCATGACCGCGGCGATGATGCTCCGCCAGGCGGGCCGATCCGTGGCCATCATCCAGGACGAGGCGGACGCCATCGGCGGTGTCTGCCTCAACCGTGGCTGCATGCCCACCAAGTCCCTGCTCAAGGCGGCCAAAGTGTACCGCGAGGCCAAAAACGGGGACCGCTACGGTCTGGACCTGACCGCCGGCCCGGTGGACCTGCAGCGGGTGCGCGCGGTCACCGAGGGCGATCTGAACACGCTGCGGGCCATGACCGGGCAGTTCATGGACAGCGCCGGGGTCACGGTGCTGCGCGGCCGGGGCGCATTCGTCTCGGACCACGAAATCCGCGTCACCAGGAAGGACGGCAGCAGCGAGCAGGTACGCGGCGAGCGGATCATCATCGCCACCGGATCCTCGCCGGTGGAACTGCCTTTCGCCCCCTTCGACGGCCACTACATCCTTTCCAGCGATCACCTGCTGGCAAACACCGAGCTGCCGCAGCGACTGCTCATCGTCGGCGGCGGGGCCATCGGCTGCGAGTTCGCCACCCTGTACCACAGCTTCGGCAGCCGGGTGACCGTGGTCGAAGGGCTGCCCAGCCTGCTGCCCCGCGAGGACCGGGAGGCCGGCGAGCACCTGCAGGCCGCCTTTGCCGGCCAGGGCATCACCGTCAAGGCAGGCACCAGCATCGAGAGGATCACCGTGGCGGACGGCGCGGTCCGGGTCCGTTACCAGGGGAGCGACACCGAGGAGGTGTTCGACAAGGTGCTCGTCGGCGTGGGCCGCCGGCCGAACATCGGCGGCCTCGACCTGGAGGCGGCCGGGGTGGCCACCGAACGGGGCGCGATCAGGGTCGATGACTGCCTGCAGACGAGTGTCGCCCACATCTACGCCCTGGGCGACGTGACCGGCGGCATGATGCTCGCCCACGTGGCCGAACAGCAGGGGCACCTGCTCGCCCACAACCTCATCCACGACACCAACCAACCCGTGGACCTGCGGGTGGTGCCGCGGGTAGCCTACTGTCACCCGGAGGTGGCCGCGCTGGGGGTCAGCGAGGCCGGGCCGGGCGTGCGCGCCTGCACCCTGGCACAGGCGCCCAACGGCCGCTCGGTGGTGGACAAGGTCAACCCGGGCTTTGCGAAACTGTTCGTCGAGGAGGCGACCGGCCGGATCGCCGGGGTCATCCTCATCGGTGAGGCGGCCGCGGAGATGATCCACGAACTGGCCCTGGCCATGGAACAAGACCTGACCCTGGCGCAGGTGGGCGCCACCATGCACGCCCACCCGACCCACGCCAAGAACGTGCTCCTGGCCGTGCAGCACTGCCGCTGACCGCCCTTGACCAAACCGCGCGGCGCGGCGGGCCGCCCTGCCCGCCCCGCCATATCACCCAACGGCTCTCCGGGTTCGCCCCGGGGAGTCGTTTTTTTTGGTGGTGGGACGCTCTATGTCTGTTCAGCTGTGGCAAGATGGCGGCCCGGGCAGCGGCGGTTCGGCGGGCGCGGCTTGTCGAAGCGTCGAGACCATGCTGATCGCATGCGGGCCTGATCGTACCCACGCTCCAGCCGGAACACGCCCTTTTGACGCTTCAGCCTCACCCTGCCGATGCAAGGGAGCGGCCGGAAGCCGCCGGCCAGCCGAGCCATTGCCAGGCAACCTTCCCCTGACAGCAGGGGATGCAGCGAGAGCATCCCGTGCCAGTGACACTATACCGGACGCTGGAGCGCCCGGGGCTGCGTTCCCGCGCTGGAGCGTGGGAACGATCACAACAAGGGCCACAGTCTGGCCTTTTTCCTGGCCCTTGTTGGTGCTCTGCGCCTATAGTTCGGGCGCAGCTACCTGAACGCCTCTCCGGCCGGGGTGCATGACAGCATCGCACGCTTCGCGTTCCACGCCCTGATCAGGCACCTGGCCCGGGGCGGTCTTCGCCATCGAGTCTGCCCGACCTCAAAGCACTGACCAGATCATTCCCCAACCCCAAGGAGCCGCACATGGACATCGTTCGTCACGCCACCACCCGTCACACCGCCAAGGCCTTCGACCCTGCCCGGAAGATCCCGGAAGACCAGGTTGCCCGCATCGAAACCCTGCTGCGCTGCAGCCCCTCCTCGACCAATTCGCAACCCTGGCATTTTGTCCTCGCCGCCACCGACGAAGGCAAGGCGCGCATCGCCAGGGCCGCCACCAGCACCTACGCCTACAACGAGCCCAAGATCCGCAACGCCTCGCACGTGGTGGTGCTCTGCACCCGCGCGGCCATCGACGAAGCCTACCTGCAGACCCTGCTCGACCAGGAGGCGCGCGACGGCCGCTTCACCTCCGACGAGGCGCGCGAGGCCCAGCATCGCGCCCGTTCCTACTACGTGGACCGGCATCGTTTCGAACTCCGCGACGCCCAGCACTGGATGGAAAAGCAGGTCTACCTGGCCCTGGGCACCCTGCTGCTGGGCGCGGCCACCCTGGGCATCGACGCCTGCCCCATGGAAGGGTTCGACCAGAACGTGCTCGACGAGGAACTGGGCCTGCGCACCCGCGGCTTCACCAGCTCGGTGATCGTGGGGCTCGGCTACAGCGGCGCCGAGGACTTCAACGCCAAGCTGCCCAAGTCGCGCCTGCCGCCCGAGACAGTGCTCACCCGGCTGTAAAGAGGGCGTGAGCGCGCAGCCTGCCTGCACGGCGGGAGACCTCTCCGGGCACGGACAAGGGATCGCCCGAGACGTCCATCCTCGTTTCCCGTTCCAAGGGTGGAAAAATGACACGGAGCCTCATCCTTTTCACAAAGTTCGTTTTTGCGGCAATAAACGCCCTGCTGTGGTCCAGGGCGCTGGCCCTGCTCAGCCTGCCGGCCGTGGTTGAAGCCAACCTGTGGCAACGGCTCCTGGTCGCCGCCATCCTCGCCGGCGCCTGCGCGCAGATCATGCTTGCGGGAATCGACCGGTTTGTGGGAACGAATATCGATCCGCACACCTATTCCGCGGCCAAGGACACGACCTTTCAACTGCTGACCGGCTCCCTGAACATCTGCCTTCTATTCGGACTGCTCATCAGTCTTGTTCTCTGGCAGTTCATCTTCCTCCACTGGCAGTTCGCCGCCCTGTCTCTCGACACGCTTTTCTGGGACAGGCGCATCAGCCCCTTTCTGGATGGACCGATCCTGCTCGTCCTGTTCACGTTCCTTGTCAAGCATCGGCGGATGAAAATATCCCGCGATCTGCTCGAGGATCGGGGCGCCGTGTTCGACAGCTGGTGGTGACCGACTGGGTTTGCGGCAAAACGACCCCATCGGAGTGGCCCGGTGGGTCTGTACGGAGAGGACAAAAACACACTTGTCCGGTGGATCGCCATGGAAAGTCTGCCGCTGGGCAGGGTGTTCACGCTGCTGGAGCCGGGCCCGGTGGTGCTGGTAACCACAACGAACGGCGGCAGGGACAACGTGATGACCATTTCCTGGACCATGGTCCTGGACTTCGCGGCCCGGTTCGCCCTCACCACCGGACCGTGGAACCATTCCTGGGCCGCGCTCCGGCAAACAGGGGAGTGCGTGCTGGCGATCCCGACCGTGGACCTGATCGACACCGTGGTCGGCGTGGGCACCTGTTCCGGGATGGACACGGACAAGTTCGCCCGCTTCGGCCTGACCCGGGTGCCGGCCGCCCAGGTGCGGGCGCCGCTCCTGGCGGAATGCCTGGCCAACATCGAGTGCAAGGTGGTCGATTTCGTCCCGCAGCACGCCATTGTCGTCCTCGAGGCCGTGGCCGCCTGGTTCGACCCGGAACGAAGGGAGAAAAAAACCCTGCATGCCGTCGGTGACGGCACCTTTGTCGTCGATGGCCGCCGGATCGACCGTAGGAAAATGATGGCGAGCAAACTTCCGGCCGGCCTGTAGCCGGTGGTTGGCCTTGGCCAAAAAAGCGAAGGCTCCTGTGCCACGCCGCCACCCGTCACACCGCCACAGCCTTCGGGCAAGGACAGGGGGACGCCCCCGATCTCCGTTCCGCTTTCCCTGTTCCCGGGCGGAACAGGGAAACGAAACCTCCCGGCTCCGCTTCCGGGAAAAAGGACTTGCCTTTTAAGACGACTGGTCATATTATGATGGCACCATGAAACAACACGACGAAAACAAACAGCACATCACCCGCAAAGGGTTGAAGGCGTTGTACCTCAAGGGCTACAACGCGACCGGGGTGCAGGAAATCGCCAACGCCGCCGGCATCCCCAAGGGGTCTTTTTACAACTATTTCAAGAACAAAGAGGATTTTGCCATCCAGGCGATGCACCTGTTCACAGGCCGCGAACTCGAGGTGATGCAGCGGTTTCTGACCGATGACAGCCTGCCGCCGCTGGAACGGATCAGGGCCCTGTACCGTTATAAAATCGAGTACCTGTCCACCAGGGGGGCGTTCTCGCTGGGCTGCTTTCTCTGCAATATCACGCTGGAGATGGCGGACGTGAGCGAGACCATAGCACAGGAAGCGAACCGCTGTTTCACCGAGGAGTACGCGCCGTTGCAGGCCTGCCTGGAGGAAGCGCGGGCCCGGGGGGAACTCGCCGCGGACACCGACATCGAACAGCTGACCCATCTCATCCGCAACAGCTGGCTTGGCGCCCTGGTCATCATGAAGGCCGGCAAATCCCAGGCACCTCTCCGGGAATTCGAGGAATCACTGAACGACATGCTGCACAAGGCAACCGTGTGACCGCCTGATTTCAGGAGGGCATGCGTGCGCTGCTGTTCCCCACAAATAAAGACGACTGGTCATATTGACCGCTCACCCAAGGAGGAAACAATGGAAAATCTGACATTCAGGGCCATGGTGGTCTCGGAAACCGAAGACAAAAAATACACCAGGGAGATCAAGGAGAAAACGATCGCCGATCTCCCTGCCGGGGAGGTGCTCATCCAGGTTCACTACTCGTCGCTGAATTACAAGGATGCCCTGTCTGCCTCGGGCAACAAGGGCGTGACCAGGAACTATCCGCACACTCCAGGTGTGGACGCGGCCGGCGTGGTCACCGAAAGCCAGAATCCGGACTTCAAACCCGGCGACCAGGTGCTGGTGACCGGGTACGACCTGGGGATGAACACGGCAGGGGGCTATGCGGAGTATATCCGGGTGCCTGCCGCATGGGTGGTGCGACTGCCGGAGAATCTCAGTCTCCGCGAGAGCATGATTTACGGTACGGCCGGATTCACCGCCGCCCTGTCCTGTTTTAAAATGATCAACAACGGCGTGACCCCGGACAAGGGACCGGTGCTGGTGACCGGCGCCACCGGCGGTGTGGGCAGTATCGCCGTGGCCATTCTTGCCAAAAGCGGCTACGAAGTGGTCGCGGTCAACGGTATCGTCGATGAAAAGGACTACCTGCTCGAGTTGGGCGCAAAAGAGGTCATCTCCATCGAGGAGGCGGACGACAAAAGCGGCCGGCCGCTGTTGAAACCCCGCTGGGCAGGCGCCATCG
Organism: uncultured Desulfobulbus sp.; assembly: GCA_964567725.1. Taxonomy (GTDB): domain Bacteria; phylum Desulfobacterota; class Desulfobulbia; order Desulfobulbales; family Desulfobulbaceae; genus Desulfobulbus. Next base: position 41,347 of record CAZMNU010000008.1, read on the forward strand.
ACACGGTCGCCGGCAACATTCTTGCCACGGCCATCAAGACCACCCAATACGGCGGATCCGTCACCTGTTGCGGCAACGTGGGATCGGCCGAGCTGCACTCGTCCATTTATCCGTTCATTCTCAACGGCGTCACCCTGCTGGGCATCGATTCGGTCAATTGTCCGGTGGATGTTCGCCTGCAGGTGTGGCAGAAAATCGCATCGGACTGGAAACTGGACCACCTTGAACTCATAACCACCGAACTGGATTCCCTGGAATCACTCGATGATCGGATCAGCCTGATCCTGCAGGGGAAAAACAAGGGCCGGGCCATCGTCAAGGTTTCCTGATCGCCCGTTTCCGACCGTTGCTCACGCACGCGTGTCTGTTGCCGTTTCCCGCCGACCGGGCAAGGAAACACCCGGCACAGGGAAGGCGGTTTACCGATGCGCAGGACAGCAAGGCCCGCACGATAACGTGCGGGCCTTTTCTTTTCCCCGGCAGGCGTTGCTGACACGCTCCGGCCGCCGGCCTCGAGGAGATATCGACTCTCGACAAGGCTGAACGTCCCGCCGCCCGGCCAGGCCGCAACCCGGGAGGCGGTTCCCGCACCCTCCGCCTGAAGGAGGCGGCACCTGTCGCCGCCGCCAACAGGGCGCAACTCCATTATCCCGTTTTGCCGCTTTTTTCCTGGCCGGACCGGCTTCCACCGCCGTACCCCATCTTTTTCTTCTGATTTTTTTCCCGGTCGGTCGCTATTTGACCGACCACCTATGGTAGTGTGGTCCTGCCGTCCTCAGCCGGCCAAGCCCGCCTGGTCCGAACGCCAGCGGGGTCGCGCCCTGAGCACGGTCCCCCTGTTATCCCGCCGTAAACATTCCCACCCAAACCACCAGCAGTCTCGTGCCACCCCGTCTTGCCG
>CAZMNU010000008.1:42347-44029 GCA_964567725.1 uncultured Desulfobulbus sp.
GCGAAGGGCGGGCCGTCGCACGAGCGCGGCCAACCGTCCGCCAAACCGGGAGGAAAAAACCGCATGAAAGAAAAACGGATGATGCACCTTTTCCAGTGGACACCGCTGCACCTGAAAAAAGGCCGCTTCGGCTTTCCCCTGGCCAACAGGGTCGATGACCGGAAGGTGCTCTTCTGGGTGACCTCGCGGGACCTCGACATGGGCCGCGAGCTGTATTTTGTCAACGATTCCGAGGAAACCCTGACCCGGGTGAGCGCCGAAGACGGCGGCTTCACCAGCTGGGACGAGGGCGTGATCAGTGCCTGGACCGAGGCCGGCAAGGGCTACCATTACCGGGACGTGCGCCCCGGCGAAGCCGTCAAGGTAGCGGAGTTCGACGACTATTACGACCTGGACTACGCGCTCGCGGTGTGCGTGACCCTCACTTCGCCGAGCCGTGGCACCCTGACCCTGTCCACCCCGCTCGAAAAAGGCGGGGTGCGGGAGTGCGTGCTGCTCTATGACTCCGGCGAGGTCGGCAAGGGGTGCGCGCTGAGCCGGGAATCCGACTCCAATGACTGACCCCGTGACCCGTCCCAACCATCCCACTACAACCCGAAGGAGGAGAATCATGCTGAAAAAAATCATCTCCGGCTGCCAGACCGGCGCCGACATTGCCGCCATCGATGCCGCCATCGACAACGGCTTCCCCTACGGCGGGTGGGTGCCCAAGGGGCGAAGAACCGAGGTCGGGCCCCTGCCGCTCACCTACGCGGTCCGGGAGATGGACACCCGCGGCTACCCGAAGCGGACGGAACAGAACATCCTGGATGCGGACGGCACGGTCATCTGCTCCCACGGCAGGCTCTCCGGCGGCTCCGCCCTGACCCGGAGGATCGCGAAAAGACAGAACAAACCCTGGCTCCACCTGGACCTGGCCGACCTGAGTGCGGACCAGGCGGCGGACAAACTGGCCGAGTGGATCGACCGCCACGGGATCGAGGTGCTCAACGTCGCCGGTCAGAGCGCCTCGAAAAACGAGCGCATCCACGCCGCCACCTTTGCCTTTATCGACCTCCTCCTGCGCAGGCACACCACCACCAACCGCTGAGCGCAGCGCCCTGCCGGGACGGGCAAACGCCCTGCTCCCCTTCTTCCCCGCCTCCGCCCCACCCCAGCCCCACCGAACCGGTTGACAAACCATCCCGCTGCCGGTACCACCAAAGCTCTGAGACCTGCGGTGCCGTGCCGGACCGTGTCGTGCATCCGGTCCGACTGGAGGAGCAAGGGATGGAACCACGCCTGCATATCATCACCCTTGGCGTTGCCGATCTGCCCAGGGCCCTCCGGTTTTACCGGGACGGTCTGGGCTGGCCCCTGTCCAGCGCCAGTGTGGGCGATTTTGCCCTGTTCCGGCTGCACACCGGCACGGCCCTGGCCCTGTACCCGAGGCACCTGTTGGCCGCTGACGCGAACCTGGCCGACCCGGGCGGTTTTGGCGGTATCACCCTCGCTCACAACGCGGCCAGCCGTGAACAGGTGGACGCCCTTCTCGCCCAGGCCGTGCAGGCCGGCGGCCACCTGCTCAAGGAGGCGGTGGCGGCCGAATGGGGCGGCTACTCGGGGTATTTCGCCGATCCGGACGGACACCCCTGGGAGGTGGCCTGGAACCCGCATTTCCCCCTGCACCAGGGCCTGCTCGT
>CAZMNU010000008.1:44129-47388 GCA_964567725.1 uncultured Desulfobulbus sp.
GCGGCACGGCATCGAGCCGGCCGCCACCTGCAGCGCCTGCTGGTGCGGGTATGTCTGCGTGTACCAGGTCACGGACCGACAGCTGCTGCTCGACCGGCTGGCGCTCAACCTGGAGGGGCCGCCGCCCGTGCTCTTCGGCGTGCAGCCCGAGCCCGACCGCAGCACGGTGCCGCTGTTCTCGGCCGTGTACAACGACCTGCAGCACCCGGTCCCCTTGTCCGGCGGGCTGCTACTGGGCCGGGATCGGCCGGACTGGCCGCGCCCGCTGGCGGGGATGCACCCGGCCTGGAAGTACCGCGAGGTGGTCGAGTTGGTCTTCACAAGCGGCGAACTGACCGAGGCCAGGGACTGTTCCGGGCCGTTGACCGCCATCCGCCGGGAGGTCGCCTCCAGGCGCCTGTCCCCGGACCACCCGGCGGGTCACGAGGAGCTGTTCCGCCGGATCGCGTCGTTGTTCCTTCATCCGTACTCGACTTGGCGCGACCCGAACGACCCGAGCGGGACGCTGTCCTTCGGCACGGCCATGGCCGAGATCACCCGATCCGAACGGCGCGGTCCCAAACCGTGGTCGCTGACCACCCTGTTCCACCACCTGTTCCGGCGCAGACCATGAGCGACACCCCCGCTTCCATCCACGAATTCGACTTTTCCCTCATCTGCGAATATTTCTCCGCGCTGGAACGCCAGGGGCCCGGCAGCCCGGCCGTGACCGTGCAGGCCCTGGGTTTCGTGGACAACCTCTCGGCAGCCTCCAGGATCGCCGACATCGGCTGCGGCACCGGCGGCCAGACCATGGTCCTGGCCGCGCATACCCCGGCGCGGATCACCGGCATCGACCTGTTTCCGGACTTCATCGACCGCTTCAACGCCAACAGCCGCACCCACGGGGTACACGACCGGGTGACCGGCCGGGTCGGTTCCATGGACGACCTGCCCTTTGCCGAGGAGGAACTGGACCTGATCTGGTCCGAGGGCGCCATCTACAACATCGGTTTTGCCCGCGGCATCGACGAGTGGCGCAGGTTCCTCAAACCCGGCGGCTTTCTCGCCGTGTCCGAGGCCTCCTGGTTTACCCGCGAGCGACCCGAGGAGATCGACCGGTACTGGCACGACGCCTACCCGGAGATCGACCTCGTTTCCATCAAGGTCGGGCAGCTGGAACAGGCCGGCTATGTCCCGGTGGCCGCCTTTGTCCTGCCGGAGACCTGCTGGACCGATCATTTTTACGCCCCCCAGGCCGCGGCCCGGGAGCGGTTCCTGCGCACGCACGCGGGCAGCGAGGCGGCCGCGGAACTCGTCGCCGCCCAGCGCCACGAGGCGGAATTGTACCAAAAGTACAAACAGTTCTACGGCTACGCGTTCTATATCGGCAAAAAGTTGTGAAGAATCCGACCGGCACATCCCGAAATGACGTTGTCAGCGGCCACCACCTGCCAGCCGGCGCACAGACCGTCAAAAGACTTGTCGCGCAACAGGAACCACACCATAGTTGCCGCAGGCAGGCGCCGGTGGCGACCTGTGGAGATGCTTGCACGCACACGGATCGGGAGGGTGCGGTGAACAAAACGATGCAGCAGACGATGGGAAGACTGGCGGCTTCGCTGCTGGCCGCGGTCTTCCTCCCGGCGGGCGAGGCCGTGGCGCTGGCCGCCGCCCCGTGGATGACCTCGGCCGACCGGGCAGCCGCCTGCTACGGCACGGCCGTGGCCAGCGCCGGTGATGTCAACGGTGACGGCTACGATGACGTCATCGTCGGCGCTCCCGGCTACAACAACGGGGCGGGCGAGGCAGGGGCGGTCTTTGTCTACCACGGCTCGGCCGCCGGGCTGAGCACCATTGCCAACTGGCGGGCGGTGGCCAACCGGACGAATGCGGCCTTTGGTTTTTCCGTGGCCACCGCCGGCGATGTCAACGGCGACGGCTACGACGATATCCTTGTCGGCGCACCCGGGCCGGAAACCGACGAGCAGGGCAGAGGAAGGGTCTTTGTCTACCACGGTTCCGCCTCGGGGTTGCGCACCGCCCCATCTGCCGGAACGGGGCCGAGCCCGAAGCCGGACGGACAGATCGTGTTCGCCCAGGCAGGCGCCAGGTTCGGCACCGCGGTCGCCACCGCCGGCGACGTGAACGCTGACGGCTTTGCCGATGTCCTTGTCGGTGCCCCCAGATACGACAACAGCGAGCGCAACGAGGGGGCGGTCTTTGTCTACCACGGCTCGGCCAACGGGCTGAGCACCACCGCCAACTGGCGGGCCGAACGCAACCAGGCGCATGCCGTCTTCGGCACCTCGGTGGCCAGCGCCGGCGATGTCAACAAGGATGGCTACGACGACATCCTGGTCGGCTCCCCGGGGGACAGCCCGGGCCACAGCAAGGCGGGCGCGGCCTTTGTCTACCATGGCTCCGCCTCAGGCCTGGGCACACGACCATCCGTCCCGTTCGGACCGACCCCGCAGCCGGACTGGCGCGTCGAATCCAACCGGGAAGGCGCCTGTCTCGGCTGGTCGGTGGCCTCCGCCGGTGATGTCAACAACGACGGCTTCGCCGACATCATCATTGGCGCGCCCTGGTACGGCAACGGTCAGGCCCGGGAGGGCGCGGCCTTTGTCTACCACGGCTCCGCCTCGGGACTGAGCACGGCACGGTCCGCCCCGGCGGGACCGACGCCAAAACCGGACTGGCGCGTCGAGTCCGACCAGGAAGGGGCGAGTCTCGGCTGGTCGGTGGCCACCGCGGGCGATGTGAACGCGGACGGGTATGACGAGGTCATCGTCGGCGCCGACTACTTCGACAAGGGCCAGGCAGACGAGGGCGCAGCCTTTGTCTACCACGGCTCCGCCGCCGGATTAGGCCCAGCAGCCGCCTGGACGGGCGAATCCGACCAGGAGTACAGCTACTTCGGCAGGTCGGTGGCCACCGCCGGCGATGTCAACAGGGACGGGTACAGCGAGCTGGTTGTCGGCGCACCCTGGTACGATGCGGGGGGCAACGAGGAGAGCGGCGCGGCCTTTGTCTATCCTGGCGGAGCGGCAGGTTTTGAGGCGGCTCCTGCCCGGACAGCCTTTCTTCGCTGGTGAGTGGCTGTTCTCCTGCCGGTTCCCTGCGCGTCCCAGCCGAGGTACCGGCCTTGGCCCGCCACGAAACTTGAGCCTGCCTGCGGGTAGGCCGCCCCCCGCCTCGCGCATCTTCGCCTGATCCATTCCCTTAAAAGGCTGTTGCCGCCCGGCAATTCCTGCCGGTAGCCACGATCCCCCACCTC
>CAZMNU010000009.1:0-44083 GCA_964567725.1 uncultured Desulfobulbus sp.
CGAATTCATCGATGATCGCGGGGATCTTATCGTAATCGGAGATGGCGATCTCGCGCACTGCGCACCGTTCCGGTTCAAGACCAAGCGACCCGAGGGTCTCACCGATGTTTTCCATTCTCCGCGAAGCGATCTCCGAACCCTTGACAAAGTGGCACTGGTAATCGTCGCCGTACTTGCAGCCAAGGAGCAGGGCACCGTCCATACCGGAGGACATGGCGTCCTTGATCCAGACCATGTTGACCGAACCGAGACACCGGACGGGAATGAAACGAACCAGCCGATTGATCTTGTTCCGATGCATACCGGACATGTCGATGGCCGGATACGCATCGTTTTCACAAACGAACACGGCGATACGCAGTTTCTCCTCGTCGTCGTCCGGAACTTCGATGGCCTTGACCATGGAGCCGATCATATCGATGCTGTAGTCGGCGAAGTTGATGATCCGCTCGGGGCAGGCGCCCATGCAGGTGCCGCAGCGGCGACAGCGGGTCGGGTTGGGCAGCGGCGTGCCCTTCTCGTCGTCGTCGAGCGCACCGAACGGACACTCCTCAGTACACCGTTTGCACTGGGTGCAGCGGGAGAAGAAGAAGTCCGGATAGGTCTGGTCACCGGAGCGGGGATGCACGGACACACCGCGGTTGGCGGACTCGATGCACTGAATGGCCTTGAGGGCGGCGCCGGTGGCGTCATCGATGGTTTCCTCCATGGTCTCGGCCTTGCGCACGCCACCGCAGGTGTAGACGCCTGTCCGCCGGGTCTCATAGGGGAAACAGATGAAGTGGGAATCGGCGTAGCCGTCGAACAGGTCCAGGTCGAGGAAGGCCGGGCCCTGGCGATAAGCCAGGTTGATGACCGGGTCGGCAACAGTGGTCGGCACCATACCGGCAGCCAGGACAACCATGTCCACTTCGAGCTGCAGGTCCTCGCCGAGCAGGGTGTTTTCGACATCGACCACCAGGTTCGAACCGGCGGCGGACACCTTGGTCACCGCCCCCTTGGTCATGAACACACCGTCCTTGGCCTGCATCCCCTTGTAGAAGAACTCGGCATTGCCCGGGGTACGCATGTGCTGATAGAGCACGTACGCCTGCCCGTCGACCGGGTTGTCCTCGATCACGTAATTCGCCTGCTTGAGGGCGACCATGGAGGTCACCGAGTTGCAGTATGGAAAGTCCTTGTCGTTGTCTTTCCCGCCCGGGCTCTGGACGAAGGCCACCCGTGCGGGTACCTTGCCGCTCTTGGCCAGCTTCTCGAACTCGGCGTTGGTGACCACGTTGGTCAGCTTGCCGTAACCGAGGTGGTCGTATTCAGAGACATCGGCGGGCGTCCAACCGGTGGCCAGCACAACTGCCCCGAAGATTTCACCTTCCGGATTGAGCAAGGTGTACTTCTTCATGCCCTTGTTCGGGTCTTCCAACTCACCCTTGTTGATCAGGTCCTGCTGATCGGCGGTGACCTTGGCCGGTGCGTCCCATTCCGTGCTGGTTCCCGCAGGTTTCAGGGTCACGTTGAACTGGCCCGGGCTCCCACCGATGCGGGCCACTTCACACCCGGTCTTGACGGTGATCCTGCTGTTCGCCTGCACCTCGGCAACCATCTGCTCGATGTTGGGGGCCTCGAGCTCGGAGTAGGGATAGGCCGTGGGGAACATCTTGCGCCACCCCAGCGCCTTGCCGCCCAACTGACCGTCCTTCTCGACGATGGTCACCTCGTAGCCGGCCGCGGCCGCTTCCCTGGCAGCGGTCAGGCCTGCGATTCCGCCGCCCATGACCAGGATCTTCTTGCAGATGGTCTCCAGCTTGTACGGCACCGGCAGTTCGGTCTTCTGGGCCCGGGTGACGGCCATGCGCACATAGTCGGTGCCCATTTCCTGGAGGAAATCATCAACACTGCCATCATCTTTCAGCCCGCCGGTCCAGGCAACATGCTCGCGCAGGTTGCCGCGCACGGTGATGGTCTGCTCGCCGAAATCGAACTCCTTCTGCATGACCCGGGGCGAACAGGCACAGACAACGATGGTGTTGACGCCATTATCAGCGATGTCCTTCTCGATGAAGGCGCGGCCATCGGCGCCGCAAAGACAGGCGTGCTCCTTCATGTCGATGCCGGCATCGGAGGCCGCATCCTTCAGGCCATCCACATCGAGGACTTCGCCAATGCCACAACCAGTACAGAGATATGCACCATATACTTTCTTCATTGACTTTCCTCCTACCGACCGATCTGGATTGCTTTGAGAGCAGCTGCAGTGGAGGACTGTCCACTGGTGTACACATCAACGGCCGACTTGGCGCAGCCCGCTGCAAACATGCCTTTCTCCGTCTCGGAGACGGCGAAACCATTGCCATCGAGTTTGACACCCAAGGCCCGCCCCTGGTCACCGAGGGCAGGCTCCATGCCGGTGGCAAGGACGCAAAGGTCAACCTTCTGGTGTACCTTGCGGCCGGAAACTGCGTCTTCGGCGGTCAGGGTCACACCGCCGTCACGCTCGGCGACGATGTCCGCCACCTTGCCCTTGATAAAGGTGGTGTTGGCATCGGCCATGTATTTCTCTCGGAAATGCTCGTACTTGCCCGGGGTGCGCAAATCGATGTAGAAGACGTAGATCTTGGCGTCCGGATACTGCGAGCGGATGTAGGAGATATGCTTGAAGGTCGCCATGCAGCAAATGTACGAGCAGTGTTCGAGATGATTCTCGTCACGCGAGCCGGCGCACTGGACAAAGGCAAAGGAAGCGGGCTCCTTGTTGTCGCCGGGGCGCAGGATTTTCCCCTTGGTCGGGCCGTTGTCCGCAGCCAACCGCTCCATCATCATGTTGGTGATGATCGCCGGCGAAGAGGCATAGTTGAGATTGGTGATCTTGTTGGCATCGTAGGGATTCCAGCCGGTCGACCAGATGATCGAACTCACCTTCAGCGTAAAGGTCTTGGGCTGCATGTCAAGATCGACCGCGTTGTACTTGCAGGCAGCCTTGACCGCGCTGAGACATTCGGCTGAACAGGCCTCCTTGGCAAGCACGTAGCGCCGCGGGAAGGCCATCTCATGGGGCAGATAAACCGCCTTGATCTTGCGCATGCCGAAGTTGAAGGCGTCGTCGATCTCGTCGGTGCAGGCCTGGGCGCAATCACCGCAGGCGGTGCAGTTCGAATTGATGTACCGGGGCGTGGTTTCGAGGGTGACGTCGTAGTTGCCAGGTCCGCCGGAAATCGATTTGACCGTGGTGAGGGTGTAGGTTCTGATCTTGCGGTTGTCTTTGATGCGCTTGAAGTTGATTTCAAGGCCGCATGTCGGGGGACAAAGTTTGGGGAAATACTGATTGAGCTGGGCTACCCGGCCGCCGAAATAGGCGTTTTTCTCGACGAGAAAAACGTCATTGCCGACTTCCGCAGCCTCGAGCGCAGCGGTGAGACCGCTGATACCGCCGCCCACAACCAGTACCGCACCATTGCCTGCAGTGTCACTCATGCCAAAACCTCCGTAACTGCTGGTATTGATGAAAGGTGATTTCTGGTTCAATTGAAACGAAATGAGAAAAACTACTTCATCTTTCGCATCAACTCAAACAAAATCAAAGCTGGATACAAAAAATCTCCAGGCTCCCGAAAGGAGCCTGGAGATTTCTTTTCAGACGGTCAGTGCCGCAGCGGCATCAGAGCCAAGGAGTGGTCTCGATGATGTTGATACAGTTGACCTTCTCGCACTTCCACTCTTTGGTCTTGGGGTCAAAGGTGGAGTTGACGAACACCTTCCAGTTCTCGTCATCACAGGTCGGGTAGTCAGACCGGTAATAGAAGCCCGGGTAGCGGGACTCTTTCCGGAACTCGATGTGGCGGATGTGGGTCTCCACACACCAGATGCGGTGGTAGTTCTCCCAGGCGCGCAGCAGTTCGTGCAGGTCGCCGGCAGCCATCTTCTCGGCATCCTCACGCATGAGGCGGAGCAGGTCGAGGCAGATGTTGAGCAGCTTGCCGGAGGTCATGTAGTAGGTCGCAACACCACCGCCGTACTCGTCGGTGGCCTTCATCAGACGCATCATCAGGCCGGCCGGCTTGACGTAGTTCGGGTTGACATCCACCGCGGTGGAGGCATCCTTGAACTGATGGAACAGACGAACCGGTGCGTACACTTCGTCGGCCAGCTCCTTGGCGGCCTGAGCCAGTTCCGGCTTGAAGTCAGCGTTGTCACGGCAGTACTTGACCATCTGCTTGGCGCAGATACGACCCTCGGCATGCGAACCGGAGGAGAACTTGTGACCGGAGGCGCCAACACCGTCACCGGCGGTGAACAGACCGTTGACCGTGGTCATGCGGTTGTAGCCCCACTTGTACTGATGCGAACGCGGGCCATCAACGGTGGGTACCCAGTCCTCGTTCGGGCCGGAGGTCCAGATACCGCAGCAACCGGAGTGGGAGCCCAGCATGTAGGGTTCGGTCGGCATGATCTCGGAACCAACCTTCTCCGGCTCGATGTTCATGCCTGCCCACAGGCCGGCCTGGCCGACGGACATGTCGAGGAAGTCTTCCCATGCCTCGGACTCGAGGTGCTTCCAGAACTTTTTGACTTCCTTCTCGTCCTTGCCGGCGGCACGCTGTGCATCCAGGAAGGCGTTGAGAGCAACCTCGGTGGCCATGTAGATCGGGCCGCGGCCGGCCTTCAGCTCGTTGAGCATCAGGTGGTTACGCAGGCAGGTCGGGGTGACCGGGGAGGCGCCGTACGGCATGAACTTCTCAAGCTCGCCCTTTGCATCCGGGCTGTTGGCGTAGAACTCGCCCAGACCGTTCTGCACCTTGGCCTTGAACAGCAGGAACCAGGCGCCGACCGGACCGTACCCATCCTTGAAACGGGACGGGGTGAAGCGGTTCTCCATCATGGTCAGGGTTGCACCAACCTGGGCACACATGGTGTAGGTGGAACCGGCGTTCCATACCGGGTACCAGGCGCGACCCTTGCCCTCACCGGTGGACCGGGGACGGAAGATGTTGACCGCGCCGCCGCAGGCGACCAGGGCAGTCTTGCACTTGTAGACATGCACCTTGTTCTCGCGGGTGGAGAAACCGACGGCACCGGCGATGGTGTTCTCTTTGTTCTTGTCAAGCAGCATCTTGACGATGAACACGCGCTCATGCACGTTGGCCTCGCCCAGGGCCTTCTTGGCGGGCTCGGCAACGATGCACTTGTAGGACTCACCGTTGATCATGATCTGCCACTTACCGGTACGAACCGGCACACCGCCTTCACGCAGGGTCTTGGCAGGCTTGGCACCGTCCAGGTTGCTGCCGTCGTCGGCACGCTTCCAGATCGGCAGACCCCACTCCTCGAACAGCTTGACCGACTCGTCAACGTGACGACCGAGGTCATAGATCAGGTCTTCGCGAACAACGCCCATCAGGTCGTTGCGGACCATCTTGACATAGTCTTCGATGGCGTTCTCGCCGATGTAGGTGTTGATGGCGGAAAGACCCTGGGCAACGGCGCCGGAGCGCTCGAGGGAGGCCTTGTCGACCAGGATGACTTTCATGCCCTCGGGGGCCCACTTGTTGATCTCGAACGCCGCGCCGCATGCAGCCATACCGCCGCCAACGATCAGCACATCGCACTCATGCTCTACGATTTCCGGATCGACAACGGCAGCAAGCTCGCCTTTCGGCTTATTCGGTAATGCCATATTATTATCTCCTCAGTGATTGTTCAGAATGAAACATTCAATAATTGGCTGTTTGCCACTGCCGCTCAGGCCAATTTGGTCGGCGCCGGCAGGTTGCTCTCGAGCAGCAGGCACTCGTCGTCCAGGCTGCCGCCCTTCTGACCCGGATACTCGTTGGCTGCGCCTTCAGCGGTGGTGCGGATCGGGAACTTGAAGCGCTTGATGTTGCCGTTGCGGAACTTGACGGTCCACATGATGGAGTCGGAGGAGCGCATCGGATGCACCTGGCCTCCCAACGGCACGAAGTCATCGTAACCGCGAACGAAAATAGCACCCTGCGGGCAGATCTTGACGCAGGAGTAGCATTCCCAGCACGCATCGGGCTCCTGATTGTACGCCTTCATAGCCTCAACGTTGAGGACCATCAGGTCGTTGGGGCAGATGTACATGCAGGCGGTTTTATCGCCGCCCTTGCAACCATCACACTTTGAAGGATCTACGTAACTTGGCATTAAACTACCTCCTCACTTGGATTTTCCTTTTTGACCGCCCGACCTGGACGGCCAAGAGCCACTTGCTTCTTGATTCAGGAAAAACAAGGATGCACAACAACCTGCCTCCATCCGTTTTTCACTGCGCCCATCAACTGCAACGTGCTTGTTTTACACATTTTTCATGACGATTCACCAATCGGCAAAAAATGAACCGCCACTCATTTCCGGTCGCCTGATCCTTTTAATTTGTTTCCCGGTTCGCTGTCAAGAAAAATCGTCAAAACAAGGCTAAACAGGAAAACTTAACGAAAGTATCAGAATTATGGATATATACCACCCGCGGGCCATCACCCGAGCCCGTCCCGCCAGCTTCCGGAAAATCCAACACCCTGACTTTCCATTGAAAAATCGGAGAGCCGGGGTGAGGGCATCACTCGTACCCGGAGCGCACGAGAACTTCCCGCGGCCGCGCCCCATCCGAGGGGCCGACAATGCCCTCCTTTTCCATGATCTCGATCATCCGCGCCGCCCGGTTGTAGCCGATGCGCAGGCGACGCTGCACCATGGAAATGGAGGCCTGGCCGGTTTCTGTGACCAGGGCCACGGCCTCGTCGTATTTTTCATCGTAGGTCTCGCCGCCCTCGTCAACCGCCTCGGTTTCCTCCTCAACCACCTGGAGTACGCTGTCATCGTATTCAGCCGTGTCCTGCTGCTTCAGGAAGGTGACGATCCGCTCGGTTTCCTGTTCGGAGATGAAGGCGCCGTGGATCCGCTGCAGTTTGGCGGCCCCGGGCGGAAGGAAGAGCATGTCGCCCATGCCGAGCAGGTGTTCGGCGCCGGACCCGTCGAGGATGGTGCGCGAATCAACCTTGGAGGAAACCTTGAACGAGATACGCGTCGGGAAGTTGGCCTTGATCAGGCCGGTGAGCACGTCCACGGAGGGTCGCTGGGTGGCCAGGACGATGTGCATGCCGGCGGCCCGGGCCATCTGGGCGAGCCTGGCGATGGAAGTCTCCACATCCTTGGAGGCGACCATCATCAGGTCGGCCAGTTCGTCGACGATGATGACAATGTAGGGAATCTTCTCCTCCGCCACCTCGTTGTAGGAGGCAAAGGACTTGACCCGTCTCTCCTCGAGCAGACGGTAGCGCCGCTCCATCTCGCGCACGGCCCAGAGCAGTGCCCGCGAGGCCATCTTCGCCTCGACCACCACGGGATGGAGCAGATGCGGGATGTCGTCGTACACGGAGAGTTCGATCCGTTTGGGGTCGATCATCAGCAGGCGAACATCCTCGGGCGCCGCCTTGAACAGGATGGAGGCAATGAAGGCGTTGATGGCCACAGACTTGCCGGCTCCGGTGGCGCCGGCGATGAGCAGGTGGGGCATGCGGGCCAGATTCGCCACCATCGGCCGGCCGATGACGTCGAAGCCGAGCGCCAGGCTGAGCATGGACGGGGCATCCTGGTATTCGGCACTGCTGAGAATGTCGCGCAGAAAAACCGTTTTCCGCAACGGATTGGGGATTTCGATACCGATGGCCGCCTTGCCGGGGATGGAGCCGACGATGCGCACCCGGTCCACCTTCAGGACCATGGCCAGGTCATCGGCCAGGGTGACGATCTTGTTGATTTTCACTCCGGGCGCAGGGGAAAATTCGTAGGTCGTGACCACCGGACCCGGCGAGATGCCCGCCACCGTGCCCTGGACTCCGAAGTCCTGCAGTTTGCTGGTGAGAATCTCGCTCACCTCGTAATAGTGCTCGCGGCTCAGCTCGATTTCGCCCTCATCATTCTCGTCCAGCAGGCTCAGGGGCGGCAACTGAAAGGCGGATCGGCTGGTGCTCTTGCGGGATGTTTTGCGCCTGCCGGTTTCCTGACTCGCCGCACTCTTCAGTGGTTCGTGCACCGCCGGCACCGTGACCGGTTCCACCGCGGCCGGTACCCGCGGTTCGGCCGTCGTACGGGAGGTGCGGGCGGCGCGCGCCTTCCGTGGCGCCGCCTCCGCTTCCCCGGCCGTATCGACGGACGGGGCAGACCGCAGTCGTTCGCCGCTCCGCCGGCCCCTGCGGACCAACCAACCGAGCGGCGAGAACCGCACCGCCGCCATCAGGGAAAAAATGAGCAGCAGGGCCATGACCATGGCCGAACCGGCGCGGCCGAGCACACCGTTCAGCAGGCCGTGGACGAGCACCCCCAGGTGCCCGCCGGGCAGGACATAGGCGGCAGGCAACAGCAGTTCGTCAAAGGCCCCGAACAACCCGGAGGAACTGATGGCGATCCCGCTGAGACCGGCGACCAGAAAAGGCAGCCGATGGTCCTCCGGCCGGCGGACCAGGGCACTGACCATGGCGTACAGCAGGATGCCGACCGGCAGGAAGGCCATCAGGCCGAGAAAAGAAAGCAAGTAATGGGCGGTATAATACCCCAGGGCACCGCACCAGTTGGCGTCGGGGCGCTGCAGGCCGGGTTCGTCCTGAATCAGTGGCAGAAGGTAGCTGCACAGACTGAGCAGCACGAAAAGGGCGACAAACAGCAGGAGCAGGGCGAGCACCTCCTGCCGCCATCGTCCGGTGGGTCTGGGTTCGGCAGACGTCATGGAAAACCTTGTTCGGGTTGGGACCAACGGCCGGAAAGGACAAGGAAACCGTGCCCGCACCCGCAAGCACCGCGTCGTCCGGGTGGCGGCACGGGCGGATCGCAGCGGGGGACACCGGATACGAGCGGTTACCTCTACACCATTTTGGGGCAAATTTCAAAAGTACGGCCCCGGGCGGGACAGGAGACCCCGGGGGCGGGAACGGCTCGGAGGGATCCGTCGGCCCTTGGGCAGGCACCGCGGGCCGGCGGGCGGATCGGCAGGGAAAGGACCGGTCGGCGGCTAACCGGCGGTCCTGGACTGGACAGCGTCGAGGATGCCGTTGATGAACGGCACCGACTCATCGATGGAATAGCGCTTGGCGATTTCGAGGGCCTCGTTGATGACCACCTGCACCGGGGCGTCGTCGACGTGCACCATCTCGTAGACGGCGATGCGCAAGATATTGCGGTCCACCTGGGACATGCGCTCCACCCGCCAGTTGTGCGAATGTTCGGCCAGGAGCGCGTCGATCTCGGCCACATGCCCGGCGATACCGAGAATCAGCTGGCTTCCATAGGGCAGCGCCTTTTTGCTGACATCGAAGGTCTGGCAGAACACTTCCAGTTCAGCTTCGACGGCCGCAGGCAGACCGGGGTGTTCCTGGAAATCGTGGCTGAAAAGGAACTGCAAGGCCAGTTCGCGTGATTTGCGTCGTAATCCCATAGTGATTCATCGCCCGGAAAAACAGCCGGAGGCGGACGGCCACCGGCGCCGCTCCCCCGAGCTGCTTCGCTGGCAGCGCCCTCAGGCGACCACGTCCAGCAGGTTGATCATTTCCAGGGCGGCGATGGCCACATCCGAGCCCTTGTTGCCGGCCTTGGTGCCGGCCCGCTCGATGGCCTGCTCGATGGTTTCGGTGGTGAGCACCCCGAACAGCACCGGAATGGAAGTATCGAGCATCACCTGGGCCGTGCCCTTGGCCACCTCTCCGGCCACGTAGTCGAAATGGGGCGTGGCCCCGCGGATCACCGCGCCCAGGCAGATGATTGCCTCGTGCCGGCCCGACCTGGCCATCCTCTGGGCGACCAGGGGTATTTCATAGGCTCCGGGCACGCGGGCGACAACGATGTCCTCGGTCGCCACCCCGGAACGCACCAGGCTGTCGATCGCCCCCTCCAGCAGTCTTTCCGAAATGAAGGAGTTGAAGCGGGCGACCACGATGCCGATCTTCCGCCCCTTGCCCTGCAGATGCCCTTCCAGATATGTCACCATGTCGATTCCTGTTCGGTTCACGGGTCCCTGGTGACGCAGCCCATCGGCATTTCGCCGTACAACTCGAGGATGTGCCCCATCTTGTCCCGTTTAGTTCGTAGATATTTGCGGTTTTCCTCTTCACCGGGGATCTCGATCGGCAAGCGGTCGACCACCTCCAGTCCGTAGCCTTCCAACCCTATGATCTTCTTCGGGTTGTTGGTCAACAGGCGCATCTTGCGCACACCCAGGTCGCGCAGAATCTGTGCGCCGATACCGTAATCGCGCAGGTCGGGCTTGAAGCCGAGGCGGGTGTTGGCCTCCACCGTGTCGAGGCCGTCCACGTCCTGCAGTTCATAGGCCCTGAGCTTGTTGATCAGGCCGATGCCCCGTCCCTCCTGGCGCATGTACAGCACCACCCCCCTGCCCTCCTGCTCGACCATGCGCATGGCCGCGTGCAGCTGCGAGCCGCAGTCGCAGCGGGCCGAGCCGAACACGTCGCCGGTCAGGCACTCGGAATGGACGCGCACCATCACCGGCTCGTCCGAGCGGATCTCGCCCTTGACCAGAGCCACGTGCTCCTGGCGGTCGACATCGTTCTGATAGGCGATCATGCGGAACTCGCCGGCGTGGTAGGTGGGCAGCCGGGCCTCGGCCGCGCGGCGGACGAGCATGTCCTTGCGCAGCCGGTAGGCCACAAGGTCAGCGATGGTGGCGATCTTCAGGCCGTGCTCGGCGGCGAACGCCTCGAGATCGGGCATGCGTGCCATGGTGCCGTCATCCTTCATGATCTCGCAGATGATGCCGGCGGTGCGCAGTCCGGCGATGCGGGCCAGGTCCACCGACCCCTCGGTCTGGCCGGTGCGCACGAGCACGCCGCCACCGCGGGCGCGCAGCGGGAAGATGTGGCCGGGGCTGATGATGTCCCGCGGGGTGGCCTTGGGGTGAACCGCCGCCTCGATGGTGCGGGCCCGGTCCGCGGCCGAGATGCCCGTGCTCACGCCGGTGCGCGCCTCGATGCTGACGGTGAAGCCGGTGCCGAAGGGCGACTGGTTGTTGCTCACCATCATCGGCAGCCCCAGCTGCTCGACGATGTCCGGGCTCAGGGCCAGGCAGATCAGGCCGCGACCGTGGGTGGCCATGAAGTTGATGGCCTCCGGGGTGACCAGTTCCGCGGCCATGCACAGGTCGCCCTCGTTTTCCCGGTCCTCGTCGTCCACCAGGATGACCATCTTGCCGGCCTTGATGTCCTCTACCACCTCTTCGATCGAACTGACTGCCATACCATGCCTCTTTTCAGGACGCGTCGCCGGCCGGCGGCGCGTCCCCGTTCAGTGTCCCGGAACAGAAAAAGCCCGGCGCCTCACCGGCGGCCGGCTCACAAAAAACCGTGCTCGGCGAGGAAACCGGGGTTGATCCGCCCGGTGGCCGCTGTTCCGGCCGGTTTCTCCGCCAGCATCTTTTCCACATACTTGCCGATCATGTCCACCTCGACGTTGACCTGGTCGCCCGGTTTGAGGCGGCCGAGGGTGGTCACCTGCAGGGTGTGGGGAATGATCGACACGGCGAAGCGGCCGCGCTCGCAGCTGTTCACCGTCAGGCTGACCCCGTCGAGGGCCACCGAGCCTTTCTCGATGATATACCTGGTCAGGCCGGGGTCGAGGGCAAAGGTGAACAGGGTGAAATCACCGGTGCTGCGCCGCTCTTCCACCCGGGCCTGGGCATCCACATGGCCGCTGACCAGATGGCCGCCCAGCCGGTCGGAGAGGCGCAGGGCCCGTTCGAGATTCACCCGGCTGCCGCTCTGCAGGCGGCCAAGCCCGGTCCGCGCGAGCGATTCCGGGGAAACGTCGACGCAAAACCGCCTGCCGCGGATATCGCGTGCGGTCAGACAGGCCCCGTTCACCGCGATGGACTCGCCCTCCTCCGGGTCGGTGAGTTCGAAATCCGCCTCGAGCACAAAGATCATTCCCCCACCGGCGGAACGCTTGTCGACCAGCGTCCCCAGTCCCTGAATGATCCCGGTGAACACCTACGCCTCCCGCTCCAGGGCCTCGGCTCGCTGGTTGAACTCCGCGGCCTGGCGGGAATGTTTGAACCGGGCGTGAATGGAGGCCACCGAGCGGTAGGCGTCCGCCGCCCGTGCCCGGTCACCCTGCTCGGCGTAGGTTTCGGCGATGACGACGAGGATCTCCACCGCCCCTTTCGGGTTGTTGGTGAGCCGGTAGTGCTCGAGCATGTCGAAGAGGAGTTCGAGCGCCTTCTCGTGGTCGCCGAGCTTCCGATAGGCAGCGGCCATCTTCTTGTTGAGGGAGAGCTGGGAAAAGCTGTCGTCCTCTTTTTCGCACACAGCGAACGCCCGCCGGTAGTTGGCTATGGCCATGGCGTACTCCTCCCGGGCAAGACAGGCGTCGCCCAACCGGTCGGCGGCATTGGCCACGCCCTGTTCGTCACCCTGCTCCTCGAAGCCCCTGAGGGCGTTGTGGAAGGCCAGGGCCGCCTGGGCGTACTCGCCCTGGCTGTAGAGTTTCCGGCCCTCGAGGTAATCCTTGCGGGCCGGGTCCAACTCTTCGTTGGCCGGTTCCCCGGTCACGGGTTGCAGACTGCTCAGGGGTTGAATGTTCTCACTCGCCATTAATCTTTTCCTTGTGCATGATGCGGGCCGCCTCCGCATAGAGTTCGGCCACGGTGGTGTCGACCGGTCGGCCCTGTTCGTAGATGGTGATCGGGCTGGCATCGTGCTGCAGGGACAGCATCTGCAGCCCCGCCTCCCGGGCCCCGATTCGGCCGAGCAGGCGCAGGGTCAGACCGCGCAGCACCGGGTCGCTGTGCCCAAGCACCGGGAACAGCGAATAAAAGGGGGTCTGGCGGACCAGTTGCGGCCTGACCGCGGCGATCTCGCCCAGGCCCCAGAGCACGGCCTCGCGGGTCCCCGGATCACCCATGTAGTTGAACAGGTGGCGGGTGAAGGCCCCGTAGATGTCAGGTCGGGCCGCAATGATCGCGCCGATGGCCTCGACCATGCCCCAGGAGGTGGCGGCCGAGTCGGCGCAGGCCTCGAACAGGCGGTGCAGCAGGTCCGCCACCGGGCCGGGTTCGCGCCCGGCGACCCGGCCGCTGACCTGGCCGAGCAGCCAGGCGATCCGGTAGCGGGAGGCCGGGTCCGGATCGTACAGCAGCCGCTGCAGGAAACGCAGCACCTTATGGTCGTCCAGGCAGAGGCGCACCAGGCCGTCGATATCCCCTTCCTGCGCCATCTGCGCCACGGTCCGCTTGTCCGCCCGCCGCCGCACCCGCTTGGGATCGGGCGCCGGCTCCAGTTGTACGCCGCTTTCGGCGCTGGCCGCGACCGGCGTCTCTCCCTCGAGGGCGGCGGCCTGCTTGGCCGCGAACCGCTCCGCCACCTCGGCCATTTCCTTATGCAGGCGAACGAAAAAGAGCACGCCGCGCACCGCCCGGCCGTCGAGGTTGCGTTTGGCCACCACCTGGTGGGTGACCTCGTCGTAGTTCTCGATGGTGCCGGTCAGGTAATCATCCTCGGGCACGAGTTCCCAGGCCAGGTCCCAGTTGTCGCCGCAGGCGTTGACCAGGCACTCGACCATGGCCGCGCCGATGTTGTGCCCGGTGGCCTCGCTCACATACACCGCGCCACATTCACACCGCCCCGCGGGAAATTCGCGCATCTTGCGCTGCGTCCCCTCGGTCGGCCGACCCACGTCCATGCCGCAGAAGGGACACCAGGGCGTGAGTTGCGCCTCGGCCTTGACGCTCATGCGTCCGCCAGCTTGGCCCTGAGCGCGTCGGCAAAACGCGGATCGACACTGTAGCCCAGTTCCCTGGCCTTTTCCATGTGCCGCTGGGCCTCCGCAAAGGTACCCTGGAAATACAGGGCCACGGCCAGGTTGTTGCGCGCCATGGCCGAATCCGGCTCCAGGGTGACGGCCTGGCGGGCGGCGTCCACGGCCTTGTCGTCCTGCTCGGCCATGGTGTAGGCGCTGGTCAGGTTGATCCAGGCAGTGATCAGCTTGGGATCGAGCTGCACGGCCTTGTTGTAGCAGTCGATGGCCTCGTCCACCTCGTTGCGGTGCTGGTGGATGAGACCGATGTTCACGTGGGCCTCGGCCATGGTCGGGGACACGGCCAGGGCCTGCTTGTTGAGCGCCAGGGCGCGATCGGTGTCGCCGCGGTCGAAGAAGATCGCGCCGAGGTTGATCATGCTCTCCATGGACTGGTTGTCCAGTTCGATGGCCTTCTCCAACTGGGCGATGGCCTCGTCGATGCGGCCCGCCTGGCGGTAGATCAGGCCGAGATGGTGGCGCGCCATGACGTTGCTCGGTTTTTCCTGCACCACCTTTTCCAGTTCGTTGATGACGGTTGCCAGGTCGGTGGTTTTCTGCGCTTCTGCCATATGCGTGAATCCTTTCTGAAGGGTGAAGTTCGTGAAAAGCTGCCCGCGGACCGGGAAAAAAGTGGCTAAACTATAGCCACGTTCACCTGTGACGCAAGCCGCCCGGGAGAAAATCCGGCGGCCGCCCCGTTCACTGACCGGTCCGGTTGTCCTGGTAGGCGATCAGGCGCCGCCTCCGCTCCTTGGCCAGCACCTTGTGCGCCACCTCGATGTCGCGGCGGATCTGCTCGATCAACTGGTCGGGCCCGGCAAAGGCGATCTCGCCGCGCAGGTGACGCAGCAGGTTGATCTTCAGCGGCCGTCCGTAGATATCGGCGCTGAAGTCGAAGATATGGGTTTCCGCCACCAGGCCGGTGTCGCCGAAGGTGGGGTTGTAGCCGATGTTCGACACACCGCCGTACTGCCGGCCGTCGCAGGTCACCTGGGTGACGTACACCCCTCGTTTCGGGCACAGGTCCTCCTCCGAGAGGGACAGGTTGGCGGTGGGAAAGCCAAGCAGCTTGCCGCCACGCTGGCGGCCGGTCTGGACGATGCCGCGGATCTGGTAGGGGCGGCCGAGGAGGCGGCGGACATCGCCCATCTTGCCGGCGGCCACCAGCTCACGAATGCGGGTGCTGGACACCAGCTGGCCCTGTTCGTAGTGGGCGGGCATCACCAGCACGGAGAACCCCTTCTCCTCGCCCTGGCGGGCGAGAAAGACCGTGTCGCCGTGCCGCCCCCTGCCCATGGCGTAATCGTAGCCGACCACCAGGTCCTTCATGCCGATCCGGCCGAGCAGCAGCCGGTCGACGAACTCGCTGGCCGGGGTGGCCGCGGTTTCCAGGGTGAAGGGAACAATCACCAGTACGTCGACCCCGGCCCGCTCGATCAGTTCGATCTTCTGCGGCGTGGTCGAAATCAGGCGGATACCGCGGGGGCTGAGCACCTTGAGCGGATGCGGATCAAAGGTGACGGCCACGCTGGTGCCGCCCTGCCGGCGTGCCCGGGCGACCACCTGGTCGAACAGCTTCTGATGCCCCAGGTGCATGCCGTCGAAGTTCCCGATGGTCACGTGTGCGGCGGCAAAGGGTGCCGGGATGTCTGCGGGGTCTGTATAAATATCCATGATACCCGATTGTTGCAGGGTCGCGCCAGCGCCGGCTGGGCAGCACCCGGGCCGGGCGGGCCGCCGTCAGTACGAAGAGCGGATATGTACCCCAATTGAGGTGAACACGCAAACAGTTCATGAACCGCGCCGATTGACCGCACGGCTGGCCGCTGCCTGCAAGCCGGGCCGGCGTGGAAGAAAGAGGGGCCGGCTGACGCTTTCCCGTCCGACCAAAAAAGAAATACTTGACAAAGGTCACTCTGGCGAGCATATTCTTCCGCGCAGTGCCGAAGTGGCGGAATTGGTAGACGCGCTAGGTTCAGGGTCTAGTTGGGGTTCCCCAGTGGAAGTTCGAGTCTTCTCTTCGGCACCATTTTAAAAGAGCACCCGCAGTCCTCACGGACTGCGGGTTTTCTTTTTGTGCGCCCCCATCCTCGCGCCCGCCGCCCTCCTCTTTCCGTCCGTCCCCGTTCCCACCCGCCTTTCACCTCGCAAACCTGATTTGCCCAAGAGGCATTTATACGATACAGTACCGCCGTATGTGAACATCCCCGCCGCCACCCTCACCGGAGATTTGCCCATGAGTACCAAGACCGCCGCCCCGACCAGCAACCACGCCTACTATTCCATCTTCCGTGACATGGGGGTCGAGGAGTTCAAACAGTGCATCCAGCACCACCTGGTGAGTTTCCAGGGCCGCGACCCGGACCGGGCCAGCGACCAGGACATCTACCGGGCGCTGTCCTATGCCCTGCGCGACGTGCTCATGGAAAAATGGATCAAGACCCAGAAAACCTTCTACGCCGAGAAGATGAAAAGGGTCTACTACCTGTCCCTGGAATTCCTCGTCGGCCGCTCGCTCGGCAATGCCATTGTCAACATGGGGCTGATGCACGAAATCACCCAGGCCCTGCAGCAACTGGGCTACGACCTGGAGGTCCTGCAGGAATGCGAGGAGGACGCTGCCCTGGGCAACGGCGGCCTCGGCCGGCTGGCCTCCTGCTTCATGGACTCCATCGCCACCATGAAGATCCCGGCCTACGGCTACGGCATTCTCTATGACTTCGGCCTGTTCAACCAAAAGATCGTCGACGGCTACCAGGTCGAAACACCGGACAGCTGGCTGCGGCTCGGCTCGCCGTGGATGTACGAACGGACCTCGTTCATGTACCCGGTGCAGTTCTACGGCCACGTCACCGCCACCACCGACGAAAACGGCCACTACCGCGCGCGCTGGACCGACACCCAGATTGTCATGGCCATGGCCTGCGACCTGCTCGTCCCGGGGTTCAACAACGATCACGTGATCAACATGCGCCTGTGGCGGGCCAAGGCCTCGCGCGAACTCGACCTGCACAGTTTCAACGCCGGCGACTACATCAACGCCGTGGAGAGCAAGGTCAAGAGCGAGACCATCTCCAAGGTGCTCTACCCGAGCGACGACATCAGCGAAGGCCAGGAACTGCGCCTCAAACAGCAGTACTTCTTCGTCTGCGCTACCTTCCAGGACATCCTCCGCCGCTACCGCAAGGAGAACACCACCTTCGAGGACCTCCCCAACCAAGTGGCGGTACAGCTCAACGATACCCACCCGGCCATCGCCATTCCGGAACTGATGCGCATCCTCCTCGATGTCGAGGGATTGGGCTGGGAGCAGTCCTGGGATTTGTGCGTGCGCACCTTCGGCTACACCAACCACACCCTCATGCCCGAGGCTCTGGAAACCTGGCCGGTGGACATGCTCGGCCGGGTGCTGCCCCGACACCTGGAGATCATCTACGAGATCAACCGGCGCTTCCTCGAGGAGGTGGCCAACCGCTACCCGGGCAACACCCGAAAACTCCAGGAGATGTCGCTCATCGACGAAGGGCCGGTGCGGCGGGTGCGCATGGCCAACATGGCCATCATCGGCAGCCACTCGGTGAACGGTGTCGCCGCCCTCCACTCCGAGCTGCTCAAGACCAACCTGTTCCGCAACTTCCACGAGATGTATCCGGACCGGCTCAACTCCAAAACCAACGGCATCACCCCCCGGCGCTGGCTGCTCCTGTGCAACGACGATCTCGCCAGCCTGATCAATGAGAAAATCGGCTCCGACTGGGCGGTGGACCTGGACCGGCTCCGCGCCCTGGAGGCGTACAGCGACGACCCGGCCTTCCACCAGCGCTGGCAGGAGGTGAAACTGCGCAACAAACAGCGACTGGCCGCCATCATCGAAGAGACCTGCGAGCTGACCGTGAACCCGGACACCCTGTTCGACATCCAGGTGAAACGCATCCACGAGTACAAGCGGCAGTTGCTCAACGTGCTCCACGTCATCCACTTCTACCAGCGGCTGCTCACCCGGCCGGACGAGCCGTTCGTGTCGCGCACGGTCATCTTTGCCGGCAAGGCGGCCCCGTCCTATATGCGCGCCAAACTGATCATCAAGCTGATCAACAACGTGGCCGCAGTGGTCAACAATGACCCGCGCATCGGCGACCGCCTCAAGGTGGCGTTCATTCCCAACTACAGCGTGTCCCTGGCCGAGCGCATCATTCCGGCCGCCGATCTGTCCGAACAGATCTCCACCGCGGGCACCGAGGCCTCGGGTACCGGCAACATGAAGTTCGCCCTGAACGGCGCCCTGACCATCGGCACCCTGGACGGCGCCAACATCGAGATCCGCGAGGAGGTGGGATCGGAAAACATCTTCATCTTCGGCATGACCGCCGAGGAGGCGGCCTACGAAAAGAAGTGCAAGTCGCGCAAACCCTGGCAGGTTTACGAGAACAACGATGAGGTGCGCGGCATCATCGACGCCATCGCCCACGGTGCCTTCAGCAACGGCGACCGGGAACTGTTCCGGCCGATCGTCGACGACCTGCTCAGCGAAAACGACCCCTACCTGCAGTTGCTGGACCTCGAGTCCTATCTCGACTGTCAGCGGCTGGTCGGCGAGACCTACGCCAACCGGGCCGCCTGGCTGCAGCGCTCCATCCTCAACGTTGCCCGCATGGGCAAGTTCTCCAGCGACCGCACCATTCGCCAGTACGCCACGGAAATCTGGGGATTGAACCTCGACCGCTGAAGCGTCCACACGCTCCGCACCGTCACCTTCACCCCTTCTGCCCGCACCCGGCCACGAGCGGAGTCCCCGCCGGCCGGGTGCGGCTGCCCTGTACGCCTGTCCCGGGACGAGATCCCACCCGGCCGGAAACGAACCGCTGCCTTCCGATCTTGTTTGACGCGGCCAGCCAGAGTGCCTACTTTAATGCACAATTGACCCGTTGTCCGGCGCCCTTCCCGTGAAAAGACACCGGAATCCGCCGACCCGTCCATCCGTTCACCTCCCGGAGTTCCCTGCATGCCCATGAACGAACAGCCTCCCTGGGGCAAGAAGAAACAGCCCGGCGGGCCGGAAGACCTGCTCGCTGCGCTCATCCAGAAAATCCGCGACGCCTTCGCCGGCCGGGAGAAAGAACCGCCCCAGGGCCCGCCGGGTGAACCGCCCCCGCAACGACCGACCGGACCGTTCAGCGGCCCGGGCAAGGTGGTGGCCATCGTGGCCGCCTTCATCGTCCTGCAGGCGGCGGCCGGCGCCTTCTACACCATCAAACCCGGCGAGGTGGGCGTGGTCCTGCGCTTCGGCCAGTTCCACCGCACCACCACGCCCGGCCTGCACTTCAAGATTCCCTACGTGGAGGAGATGACCAAGGTGGATGTGGAAAGTGTGCGCAAGGAGGAGTTTGGCTTCCGCACCCGGGGCGCGACTGCCGGCACCGCCTACGACCGCAAGGGCTTCGACATGGAAGCGCTCATGCTCACCGGCGACAAGGATGTG
This sequence comes from uncultured Desulfobulbus sp., assembly GCA_964567725.1. Lineage (GTDB taxonomy): Bacteria > Desulfobacterota > Desulfobulbia > Desulfobulbales > Desulfobulbaceae > Desulfobulbus. The sequence goes on from CAZMNU010000009.1 coordinate 19,289, forward strand.
ATCGAGGTGGCCTGGATCGTCCAGTACAAGGTCAGCGATCCGGTGCTCTTTCTCTACAAGGTGCGCGACGTCGCCCAGATCGTCCGCGACGCCTCGGAGACGGTGACCCGGCGGATCGTCGGCAACATGGACTTCGACTACGTGCTCAGCAACCGGGAGATCCTCGCGGCCGACGCCCGCAAGGAGCTGCAGACCCAGCTCGACCGGCTGGAGAGCGGCGTCAGCGTGCTCACCCTGCAGCTGCTTGACATCAACCCGCCTGAACAGGTGAAGCCGGCCTTCAACGAGGTCAACATTGCCGATCAGGATATGAAGCGGCTGGTCAACGAGGCCGAGGAAACCTACAACCGGGTGATCCCCAAGGCGCGCGGCAGCGCCAAGCAGATCGTCGAGGAAGCGCGCGGCTACGCGGTCGAGCGCATCAACCGGGCCAACGGTGAAACCAATCGGTTCAAGGCCATCGTCAAGGAATACGAGGGGGCCGAGGAGGTCACCCGGCAGCGGCTCTACCTGGAGGCGATGCAGGAGATCCTGCCCCAGGTGGACCAGGTGTACGTGGTCGACGGCAGCCAGCAGAACATCCTGCCCTTGCTCGACCTTTCCCGCAAGGCCCGCAGGGAGCCGGCCCCGCCGCCGGCGGAAACCCCGGCGCAGTAGCCCCCGCGGCCGGCCGGATTCTTCCCCTCATTCTACCGACAGGAACGCATGAACAATATAATCCGCATTCTTCTCATCGGCGTCATCGCCGTTGCCGCTGTCGCCGTCTGGGACGGTTTCTACGTGCTGCGCGAGGGCCAGCAGGCGGTCATCACCCAGTTCGGCCGGCCGGTGGGCCAGCCGATCATGGCCGCCGGACTCAAGTTCAAGCTGCCGGTCATCCAGAAGGTGCAGTATTTTGACAAGCGCATTCTTATCTGGGACGGCGACCCCAACCAGATCCCGACCAACGACAAGACCTTCATCTACATGGACAACACGGCGCGCTGGCGCATCGTCGACCCGCTGCGCTTCCTCCAGGCTGTGGGCAACGAACGGCGGGCCCTGACCCTTCTGGGTGACATCCTCGACGGTACGGTGCGCGACCTGATCAACAAGAACGACCTGATCGAGATCATCCGCAGCTCCGACTGGACCCCGGACTACATGGCCGCCAGCGCGCAGTCGCGCGACATGATCGTGCCGCCCAAGGTCGGCCGCGACAGGATCAGCCAGATGGTGCTCGAGGCCGCCTCGAAGATCACCCCCCAGTACGGCATCGAACTCATGGACGTGATGTTCACCCGGGTCAACTACATCGAGTCGGTCCGCCTCAAGGTGTACGACCGGATGATCTCCGAGCGCAAACGGATCGCCGCCGAGAAGCGCTCCACCGGCGAGGGCCGCAAGGCCGAGATCCTCGGCCGGGTGGACCGGGAACTGGCGGAGATCACCTCCAAGGCCAGGCGGGAGGCGACCGAGCTGCGCGGTGCGGCCGATGCCGAGGCGACCAAAATCTACGGCGAGGCCTACTCGGGCCATGCCGAGTTCTTCGCCTTCCAGAAGAGCCTGGAGAGCTACCGCAACATCATCACCAACAACACCTCGCTGATCCTCTCGGCGGATTCGGACCTGTTCCACTACCTGGAAAACCAGAAGGTCAGGAAATAGCAATCACAGGACCCGCAAACAGGAAGGGCGCGCCACATGGCGCGCCCTTCCTGTTTGCGCACCACCGGCTCGGGGTGCGCTGAAGCTTCGGCGTCAGTCGAAGATCACCGGCGGGCCGTCGTCGGCAAAGGCGGGCCGCTGTTCGCGGGAATAGGGAATCCGCCCCTGCTCCTCGAGCATGGCCTCGAAGCGGAGCAGATCCTCCTCCGAGGTGAGCGCGTCCAGGCCGAGGCGCTCGAAGCGGCAGTCGCAATGGATGAGTTGACCGCCACACCAGGGGCAGATCTCCACCGGACAGCCCAGTTCGTGAACCTCGCCGGCCACCGCATGGCAGGCCGGGCAGATGTCGGCGTCCATCTGCAGTGGCTCGTAGACCGGCAGATCCCCGGCCCCGGCGCAGACCTGGGCAAAGGCCTCCTCGCTCTCGTAGCCGAAAAAATCGAGCAGTTCGGCGGCGAGGTAGCGGTCGCGCAGGCTGCCCTGGAATTCGACCCCCTCGCTGGACACCAGGTAGAAGTAGCTTTCCGCCGCGGTTTCGGCCAGCAGCAGGAAGATGCCGCGGTGCCGGTTGACCAGGCGGATCTCGCGCACCCAGGCCTCGCGCGCCTCGGGCAGACGGCTGTAGAAGGCGTGCAGCAGGGTCAGGCCGAGCCGGTCCTCGCGATAGATCTCAAGCAGATCCTCGGCCGCCGCCCGGTCGGCCTCGGCCACGGCATAGTCCATGGCCGCAAGAATCTCCCGCCTTTTCTCGTCCAGATCATCACGCATTTCGGGCCGTTTCGCTCCTTGCTGATTGTTCTTTGATGACCGCAGGTTGCGGTCGCCGGCCGGCCACCGGGATTCGGCCCGCGCCCGGCTCGGGCGCTGTGCGATCGACACAGGCTGTTGAATTTAACGATCAAATACGGTAAGTGAGGGGATCGCGTTGCCGATCCTGCCACCGCTGCGCGCGGGCCGGCACCCCCTCTCCGGTGCCGGCTCAGTCTACCTGAAGAGCCGCTGCGGCGCACCCCCTTTCCTCTGCCCCGGACCGCACCAGCACACCGCGCAGCACCCCGCACCGGGGCGGAATCCGCGCCGGCACACACCCTCATCGACAAGGAACGCACAGCATGCCTGACACCAACCAATCCGGTACGGCGGAACTGATCATCGACGGGCGAAGCTACCAGCTGCCGATCATCGAAGGGATGGAGGGCGACCGGGCCATCGACATCCGCGGCCTCCTGAAGAGCACCGGCTACACCGTGTTCGACACCGGCTACAAGAACTCCGCCTCCTGCAGCAGCACCATCACCTACCTGGACGGCAACAAGGGGCTGCTCCTGTACCGCGGCTACGCCATCGAGGACCTGGCCGCGCGCTGCCTGTTCATCGAGGTGGCCTACCTGCTCCTGCACAACAAGCTGCCCAACCGCGAGGAACTGGAGAGTTTTCGCACCCTGCTCGAACAGCATGCCCTCATCCACGAGGACATGATCCATTTCTTCGACAAGTTCCCGCCCAACGCCTCGCCCATGTCCATCCTGTCGGTGATGGTCAACAGCCTGCACAACTTCTACCCGGAGATGAGCGACGATCCGCTGGAAAACATCGACATGACCGCCAGCCGGCTCATCTCCAAGATCCGTACCGTCGCCGCCTTTTCCTACAAGAAATCCATCGGCCAGCCGCTCGTCTACCCGCGCAACGACCTGTCCTACTGCGGCAACTTCCTCAACATGATGTTCGACACGCCGGTGCGGCCGTACATCGTCCTGCCCGAGGTGGTGGCGGTACTCAACAAGCTGCTCATCCTCCACGCCGACCACGAGCAGAACTGCTCGACCTCGGCGGTCCGCCTGGTGGGCAGTTCCGGCGGCAACCTCTACTCCTCCATCTCCGCCGGCATCAACGCCCTGTGGGGCCCCCTGCACGGCGGCGCCAACGAGGCGGTCATCCAGATGCTCGAGGCCATCCACCGGGACAACAACGACTACAAGAAATACATCGCCAAGGCCAAGGACCGGAACGACCCCTTCCGCCTGTCCGGGTTCGGCCATCGCATCTACAAAACCTTCGACCCGCGCGGCACGATCATCAAGGAGGCCTGCGACGAGATTCTGTCCCTGCTCAACGTCAGGGACCCGCTGCTCGAAATCGCCCTCAACCTCGAGGAGATCGTGCTCAACGACCCCTACTTCGTGGACCGCAACCTCTACCCGAACATCGACTTCTACTCGGGCATCATCTACCGCGCCCTGGGCATCCCGACCAACATGTTCACCGTGATGTTCGCCCTCGGTCGGCTGCCCGGGTGGATCGCCCAGTGGCGGGAGATGCGCGAGGACCCGGAAACCAAGATCTACCGCCCCCGGCAGATCTACATCGGCTCGCCACCGCGCCAGTTCGTGCCGCTCGGCGAACGGACCTGAGACCATCCCTGCCGCGTCTGCAAAAACGGCCCGCGCCAAACCCGGCGCGGGCCGTTTGCTGTTCCGGCCGGTGGTACGGACTGCCCCGTCTCAGGGGCGCACCCGCACCCGGTAGGTCAACTCGGCCGATCCCCGGGCCGGCACCGGAACCTGCCAGACAGCGGCGTGGGCCGATGCCTTCGTGTGCGCGACCGACTCCTGGAGGATCTGCCAGTCGCCGGGCAGGGTCTCGCGCACGCGCACGGTCACCGCTTCCTGGCGGGCGTTCTTCACGGTGATGGCCCAGGCGCTCTCGCTTTGTTTCGGTTCGTCCCTGGTGGTATCGAGGCGGCGGTACTCGGTCTGCCGCCGCTCCGCGGTGACATCAAAGGCATCGCCCAGGCGCAGGCGGACGACCTCGTTCTCCGGGGTGTGGGCCAGCCGGTCCTCACCGATGAACTGGAGCCGGCCGCCGGCATCCTTCTTGTATACCCGCGCAATCCCTGCGGGCAGGGGCTGACCGAGGCCGGAGCCCCGGTCGTTCGCCACCTCCACCCACACCCCCACCGGCACCCGCCGGCCGCCATCACCGGACCCGGCCCGCCCGTCGCCCCACCGTCCATCGAGCAGGTACTCCTTGCGGCAGGCAACGCTATCGGCCTGCAGCAGAGCCACCTGCTTCTTCTGGTTGTCGGCGATGGTGGTGGGCCGGGCCAGGGTGTAAAGATGGTACTCGAACAGGGACTCCTCCCGCATCTCGGGAGCGGCCGCCGCAGCAGCCATCTTCCCGAGGACGGCGCCGCGCACCCCGTACGCCTCCTCGACCCGGTGCACGTCACCGGCCACCAGCTGCAGGTGGGCATCCGGATAGCTGACGCCGCTCTCGTTGGTCAGGGTCACCCAGCCGTTCAGGTCCAGACGGCTGTCGTCATCGTTCAGTTCAGCCACGTAATCGGCCCGCCAGGAGAGGCCGCCGGTCAGGTAGGAGACCTCCACCTGCTGGCGCCCGGCACGTTCGTTGTCCACCGCCATGGTCAGGGTGGGCCGGTCACGCAGGTTGGCCGGCACATCCGGGTAGACCAGCCGGCCGCTGATTTCGGTCTCGATGCGGTCGCCGGCCTGCAGCACCACGCCGTCACCGGCGCTGAGCACCCGCACCTGCCGGGCCTTTTCCTCGCCGGTGGTGGGATGCCGGTCGATGAGGGTCACCTCCCGGCCCACGTATTTGCGCAGCAGGGCCTGGGGGCTGAGCAGGTCATACTCGAAATTCTGTTCATGGACCCGCAGACCATCGGCCCGAACCAGCACGGTTTCCGGACGGATGCGCGCACTCACCTCACGGAAGGCGAGGGTGTGCGCCCCCTTGTCCAGTTCGAAGGCCCGGCGGTCCTTGATCAGGGCCAGATCGTGGTTGTAGATGGTGACGCCGATCGCCGTGCGGTCACTGGCCGGGACGGCCCGTTCCCCGGTGGCCAGGGCCGGACCGGTGACGGTGAGCAGGAAAAGGAGGGCAAGGGTCGGGCGCATGGTGGTCTCCGTGGCTGGGCTCCGGGAAGGCGGCAGAGCGGGGCGACACCTCCCGCCCGGGCAACCGATCAGGGGCTGGGGGTGCGGCAGGCGGCGATGAACTGGTCGAGTCCGTGCCGCTGTTCGACGGCAAGGGGGCCGAACTGCAATCCCACCCGCCGGACGCGCAGACTGCTGAACATGCAGAGCGGAGCGATGCGGGCCTCGGCGACAAGGCGGATGGGCATGCGCGGCAGGTAGAGGGCGCTGTCGGCAAGAAAGAGATCGATCACGGCGGCCACCCGCTGCTCCGGATCGAGGACCATGCAGTTGAGTGCCAGGCCGGCGACGCTGACATCGTGGACGGCGCAGGTGCAACCGCCGTAGAAGGCTACCGCCCTGCCCTTGACCGGACAGCGCGGATGGCGGCGGCGGTCGCCCGAGGCCGGCATGGCGGCCATCGCCCCGGCAGCGGCAGGGGTGTGCTCAGCGGTCATGCCGGCCGAGGTTGAACCGCTGGCAGTACTCGCGCACCAGTTGCCAGCGCTCGACCGGGCGCAGGCGGAAATAGATGGGACTCAACATCAGGATACGGATCGCTTCGCGTGGGCTCATGGTCGTACCTCCTCTGTCCTTTGCCCAATTCTTTGCAAAAATCAGGCCTTTTTCAGAGGGGCGCCACCACCGCCCAGGCCGGGAAAAAGGTTGAAAACCGGTGGTTCACCACCGGAAATCCAGTGCCCGTCTTCCGCTTTGGCGGAAGAATCCGGCCGGTTTTTCCGCTTTTCAGGAACGGTCCCAGGCCGAGCCAAGGATCGGTCCTCATTCCTTGTCAAGACTTTGACCATGTTGCAGGTTGGCCACCAGCGGGACGCGCAACGCCATGGCCGCCTCCATGTGCGTGCGCACCAGCCCGGACACGGTCTCCAGTTCGGCCAGCGGCACCTCGAACACCAGTTCGTCGTGGATCTGCAGGAGCATGCGGGTCTGCAGTCCCCGGGCGCGCAGTTCGCGGTGGACGTGCAGCATGGCCAGCTTGATGATGTCCGCCGCAGTGCCCTGGATGGGCGTGTTGATGGCGGTGCGTTCGGCCATCTCGCGGCGCACCCGGTTGGTGCTGTTGATGTCGGCCAGATAGCGACGGCGGCCCAGCAGGGTGGTCACGAAACCGTCTGTCCGCGCCTGTCCGACAACGGATTCCATGAATTCCTTGATTCCGGAAAAATGGGTGAGGTAGCGGTCGATAAAGGTCTGCGCCTCCTTGCGGCTGATGTGCAGCTGGGTGGACAGGCCAAAGCTGGACATGCCGTAGATGATACCGAAGTTGATCGTCTTGGCCACCCGGCGCATCTCCGCGGTGACCAGCTCGGGGCTCACGAAAAAAATCTCGGCCGCGGTGCGCCGGTGGATGTCCTGGCCGGCGTGGAAGGCGGCGGTCAGCTCACGGTCCTCGGAGTAATGGGCGAGTACGCGCAGGTCGATCTGCGAATAGTCGGCCGCCAGCAGGGTGCAGCCCTCGGCGGCGATGAAGGTGGAACGGATGCGCCGTCCCTCCTCGGTGCGAATGGGGATGTTTTGCAGGTTGGGGTTGCTCGAGCTGAGCCGGCCAGTGGCCGTGCCGCACTGGTTGAACGAGGTGTGCACCCGACCGGTGTGCGGGTTGCGCAGGCTGGCCAGCCGGTCCACGTAGGTCGATTTGAGCTTGGCCAGGTTGCGGTACTGGAGCACCAGGGCCGGCAGTTCGTGGGTGAGGCTCAGGCTCTCCAGCACCTGCACGTCCGTGGACCAGCCGGTCTTGGTCTTGCGGCCGCGCGGCAGCTGCAGCTTCTCGAACAGGATCTCGCCGAGCTGGCGGGGCGAATTTATGTTGAACGGCTCGCCCGCGACCCGGAAGATTTCTTCCTCGAACGCCTGCAAACGCTCACCGAACTCCTCGGAGAGGCTGTCGAGCTGGTCGCTGTCCACGAGGATGCCGGCCGTCTCCATGGCCGCGAGCACCGGGATGAGCGGCCCCTCGACCTCGGCGAGCAGCCCGTCCAGGCCGGTGGCCGCGAGCTGCTCCGCCTGGCCGCGGTAGAGCTGCAGGGCCGCGAACACGTCCTCGCAGCTGTAGTCCCGGGCCGCCTCCAGGCCGACCCGGGCAAAGGCGTCGGCGCGCTTGTCGCCACCGGTCACCTCGGCGAAGCTGGTCATGCGCAGGCCGGCCTCCTTGCACAGGTCGTCGAGCTTGTAGGTGCGCCGGTCCGGGTCGATCAGCCAGGCGCCGACCATGGTGTCGTAGAGCGGCCCGGCCAGCTCGATCCCGCCGTTATGCGGCGCGGCCAGCACCGCCAGGTCGAACTTGAGGTTGTGGCCGATCTTGGTGCTGCGGCCGTCGGCAAGCACCGGCCGCAGGACGCGGACCAGGTCGTCGAGCCGCAGCTGACCGTCCAGCAGCCCACCCTGCGCGTCCCGGTGACCGCAGGGCAGGTACCAGGCCTCGCCGTCACCGACACACAGGCTCACCCCGACCAGATGCGCGCTCAGGGTGTCGAGCGAATCGGTCTCGGTGTCCACGGCCACGAGGTCGATGCCCTCGAGCCGTTCGGCCAGCCGGTCCAGGCCGGCCGTGTCGTGCACCAGGTGGAAGCGGGAGGTGTCGATGCGCGGTGCGGGCAGATCCTCCTTGAGCAGCGAGTGGAACTCCAGCTCGGTGTACAGGGTGCGCAGCCGGTCGATGTCCGGTTCCTGCACGCGATAGCGCTCGATCTCGTCGGGCACCTCGGCACTGTGGTTGAGGCGCACCAGGTCACGGGAGAGAAAGGCCTGCTCGCGGTGATCGAGCAGCTGGCGGACCGCCTTGCCCGGTTTCATCTCCGGGGCCGCCTGGTAGAGGTTTTCCAGCGTATGATGCTCGCCGATGAACTTCTGCGCCGACTTCGGGCCAATGCCGGGCACGCCGGGAATGTTGTCCGAGCTGTCGCCGGTGAGGGCGAAATAGTCGAGCAGCTGACCGGGCGGCAGGCCATACTTCTCCGTCACCGCCGCCTCGTCCATCACCCGGTCGTTCATCGGGTCCCACAGGGTGACATCGGCGGAGACCAGCTGGAGCAAATCCTTGTCCCCGGAGACGACCACCACCCGGCACCCCTGGCCGGCCATGCGGGCGGTCACCGAGGCGATCAGATCGTCCGCCTCCTGGTCGTCGTGCTCGAGCACGAGAATCCGGTGGGCCGCCACACTTTCGCGGATGTAGGGGATCTGCACGGCCAGATCCTCGGGCATGGGCGGCCGGTTGGCCTTGTACTGGTCGTAGAGCCGGTGGCGGAAGACCGGCCCCCGGGTGTCGAAGGCCACGGCCAGGTACTCGGGGCTGCGCTCGCGCAGCAGGCGCCGCAGGATGCTGAGAAAGCCGAAGACCGCGTGGGTCGGCAGCCCGCGCGAGGTGGACAGCGGCCTGATGGCGTGGTAGGCGCGGTAGATGTAGGCGCTGCCGTCGATCAGGTACAGTTCGGGACTGGGCATGGGGTCTCCTCGGGAGCGGACGCGGGTTTTGGTCGGGCGGCGGGGGCGGCCTGCGGGCGCACACGACGGCAAGCGGCGGGACGGCGCCGTTGTCCGGGTGCACGCGTGCGGACCATAAGTACACCGGCTGGACAGCCGGACCAAGGGTTTTCTTGCCGCTTCGCGCGACCATCGCCGCAACGGCCGCAGGGGCCGTCCCGGCGGTGAAAACGGCACCCTCCGGGAGGCGGGCAACAAAAAACCCTGCCCGCAGGCAGGGTCGACAGGAGAACAATATTGACTGGTATCAGGCCGGCATCGGGTCGCCGGCCGGTGGCTCAGGCGTGACCCACCCGGACCCAGATGGCCTGGGGCCCCTTGTCGCCCTCTTCCATGGCGAACAGGACCTCGTCACCCTCGGCGATATCGTTCATCTCCACATCGCGCAGGGCGTTGGCATGGAAAAACACGTCGAGTTTGTCGTCGGTGACGATGAACCCATAGGCCTCTTCGGGGAAGATCTTGCGGACGATGCCGCTGATCCGGGCATCGGCCGTTCCGCCCTGAACCTTGGCGCTCTTGTGGTTCTGCTTCTTCTTGACAATCTCCTTGAGCTGGAGGCCAAGCACATCGAAGGCCTCGACCAGGAGCGGCCGCACGCTCTCGCCCCACCGCTTGACCACCACCGTGTCGTTGGGCACCGTGGCCACCACGCGCACTTCGTGCCCCCCTTCCTTGTAACCGGGGGTGGCTTCGATGGTCACGCGCAGGTGCAGCACCAGGCTGGCGTAATGACGGGTCAGTTTGTTGCGCTCCTCCTCTATTTTCTCCTGCCAGCTCTTGCGGATGTCGAGATTCTTGGCTTCGATTTTCAACTCCATAGAAGTCCTCCACTGTTGAAAACGCCAGCGACCCCACGCCGCTGGTTGAGGGCCACGACACGCGGCTCCTGCCAGGGCGGCAGGAAACGGACAAGGCCGGGGGATGACAGGGAACGGTGTCGTGGGTGCGTTGCAGGAACGCCGGATGCACGCGGAAAGTGCCCGGAATCGAAGGAATACTGTGTACTCATGGTTTTACTATAGACATGATTGCGAACGGAAATCAAGGGCCAAGGCGCACAATTTATTGGCGCCCCGTCGACCCCGCCGGTAGAATGGCGCCATGAAAACACAGAAGAAAACCGGTATCCTGCTGCTCAATCTGGGTGGCCCGCAACGCCTTGAAGACGTTCGCCCCTTCCTCGTCAACCTGTTCTCCGACCGGCAGATCATCCGCCTCGGCCCGCCTTGGCTGCAGCCGATCCTCGCCCGCATCATCGCCTGGCGGCGGGCGCCCAAGAGCATGGCCAACTACCGCCGTATCGGCGGCGGCTCGCCGATCCTGGAGAAGACCCGGGAACAGGCCCGGGCGCTCGAGGGCGCGCTGGCCGGGGACGGCGACTTCGTGGCCCGCCCGTGCATGCGCTACTGGCATCCCTTCGCTGACCGGGTACTCGGCGAGATGGTCGCCGCCGGGGCAGGCGAGCTCATCGCCCTGCCGCTCTACCCGCACTACTCCATCGCCACCACCGGTTCCTCGCTCGCTGACCTGCACCGGGCCAACGCCCGCCTCGGATTCGACCTGCCGGTGCGGGAAATTCACGACTGGCCGACGGCAGCGGACTACGTCGCCTGTTTGGCGGGGCGCATTGAGGAGGGTCTGGCGGGATTTGACGGGGAACCGGTCGAACTCCTCTACAGTGCCCACAGCCTGCCGGTGCAGTTCATCACCGAGGGCGACCCCTACGTCGATCATCTGCAGCAGACGATCCGCGCGGTGGAAAAGGTGACCGGAAAAGAGGGCCGGCTCTGTTACCAGAGCCGCAGCGGCCCGGTGGAGTGGCTCGGGCCGTCGACCCCGGAGGTGATCAGGGAGACCGCGGCCCGCGGCGGCAAGAACCTGCTGGTGGTACCGCTGTCGTTCGTGTCCGACCATGTCGAGACCCTGTACGAGATCGACATCGAGTACCGGCAGATGGCCGAGGAGTTGGGCCTGCGCTTTGCCGCTACCCGCGCCCTGAACGACGATCCGCAGTTCATCGCCGCCCTGCGCCGACTGGTGCTGGACGCCTGCGCCGGCTGAAGCCGGGGCTCACGGCGCGGCGGTGGTCGGCGGAAAGCTGCGCATGCGCACGTTCATGAGCACGCCGATGGCCAGCATGTTGGTCAGAAGCGAGGAACCGCCGTAACTGAACAGCGGCAGCGGCACGCCGACCACGGGCAGGAAGCCCATGATCATGAACAGGTTGATCACCGCCTGCCAGAAGATCAGCATGGTGCAGCCAAAGGCGAGGATCGAGCCCAGCTTGTCCCGGGCCGACATGGCGATGTTGATGCCCCAGACGAGCAGGAAGAAGTAGCAGCTCAGAAAGAACAACGCCCCGGCAAAACCCCACTCCTCCGCCCACACCGAAAAGGCGAAGTCGGTGTGCCGTTCCGGCAGAAAATGCAGGTGTCCCTGCGTCCCCTCCATGAATCCCTTGCCGAAAATCTCACCGCTGCCCACCGCGATCTTGGACTGCATGATCTGGTAGCCGTGGTTCATGGGATCGCCTTCCGGATTGAGGAAGGTTTCGATCCGTTTGCGCTGGTAATCCTTGAGCAGGAATTTCCAGCCGACGAACGCGCAGGTGAGGCCGGCGCCGGCGAGGATGCCCAGCGTCGCCCAGCGCAGCCGCACGAACAGGGTCATGGACACGAAGATGATCGCACAGATGAGCGCCGTGCCGAGGTCGGGCTGCACCAGGATGAGGACAAAGGGGATCGCCGTGAGGGCGATGGGCCGGATCAGGTCCCGCAGCCGGTAGCCGCCCGGAACCTCGGTGGCGGCATAGGTGTGGGCCAGCACCAGGATGAGGATCAGCTTGGCCGGCTCCGAGGGCTGCAGGTTGAAAAAGCCGAGGTTGATCCAGCGCTGGGCGCCGGCGATGGATTTGACGAAAAAGAGGGTGTAGAGCAGCAGCAGCAGAATGACCACGTAGAGCACGTAGCCGACCTTGACCGCCCGGTGGTACTCCTGGGTCATGAGCAGCAGGATCATGACCATGCCGGCGGCGAAGAAGGTCAGCTGCTTGTAAAAAATGGTCGAGGCGCCGGTGTCGGCGCTGTAGGTGGAACTGTACAGGTTCATAAGCGCCATGCCGCTCACCAGGAGCAGCATGAGCAGCATCACCCAGTCGAAATGCTGCAGCAGTCGTCGGTCGAATTGCATCATAGCGGTCCGTTCACGGATTCGTCCGGTTGCGGTGCGGGGGGCACACCGGCCTCGCCGTTGGCCGCGTCCGCATCGTCTTCGGGCGCGTCGGCTTCCTCGATCATCTGCCCGTCGAGCACCACCCTGCCGGTCGGGAGTTGCGCGCCGGGCTGCTCCCCGTCCAATATTTTCTGCTGCTCCTTCATCCGGTCCTCGAAATACCGGTTGAGAATCCTGGCGGCAATGGGCGCGGAGGCCGAGCCGCCGTGCAGGCCGTGCTCGACCAGGACAGTGACCACGATCTCCGGGTTCACCGCCGGGGCGAAGCAGGTGAACCAGGCGTGGTCCCGGTACTGGTAGGGGATATCCTTTTCCTTCAAATGCTTGTACACCGCCAGGCGTACCACCTGGGCGGTACCGGTCTTGCCGCCGACCAGAATCCCGTGGGCGTCGATCTGCGCCTCCCGGCCGGTGCCCCGGCGGCTGTTGACCGCATCGACCATGCCCTCGCGCACCAGTTTCAGGCTCCGGCCCTGGCCGGAGATGCGGCTCAGCACCTCCGGGGTGAACGAGTGGGTCACCCGGCCGTCCGGGTCCACGACCTTTTCGATGACCGACGGCTTGTAGAGGGTGCCGCCATTGGCGATCACCGCCGTCATCTCGGCGATCTGCAGGGGCGTGGCAAGATCGTAGCCCTGGCCAATGGCGATGGACAAGGTCTCGCCCTCCTGCCAGGCCTGGCCGCGCTTGCTCTTTTTCCATGCCGCGGTGGGGATGAGGCCCGATTTCTCGTGCTCCATCTCCACCCCGGATTTTTCGCCCAGCCCGAACATCCTGGCGTAGCGGGCCAGCCGATCCACCCCGAGCCGCTGCCCCACCTGGTAGAAGTAGACGTCGCAGGATTCGGCCACGGCCCGCCGCAGGCTCACCGTGCCGTGTCCGCCGCGCTTCCAGCAGCGGTAGGTGCGGTTGCCGAACCGGTAGGACCCCGGACAGTAGAAGGTGGTGTCCGCGGTGATCACCCCCTCGGCCAGGCCGGCAAAGGCGGTGACCGGTTTATAGGTGGAACCCGGCGGGTACTGTCCCTGCACCAGCTTGTTGACCAGGGGATGCAGGGGGTTGTCGAGCATGCCCTGCCAGGCCTTCTGGGAGATGCCGCCGACAAACTCCTCCAGGTGCAGGGTGGGCGCGCTCGCCAGCACGAGCAGGCGGCCGGTCTGGGCCTCCATGGCGACCACCGCACCGGCGTAGTTCTCGGCGGCCATGGCCTCCTCGGCAATCTTCTGCAACTCCACATCCAGGGTCAGATGCAGATCCCTGCCGGGAAGCGGTTCCACCCCCTTGAGGTTCTTCTGCTCGAAGCCGAGCGCGTTGACCTCCATGTAGTCACGGCCCTTTTCGCCGCGCAGGTCGCTCTCGCGCAGCCGCTCCAACCCCATCTTGCCGATCATGTCCCCGCCCCGGTACAGCTCCTTGTCGGCCGCGTCCAGTTCGGTCTTGCTGATCTCCCCGAGGTAGCCGATGAGGTGCGAGGCCAGGTTACCGTGGTGATAGACCCGCAGCGGCACCACCTCGATCTTGATCTCGGGCAGGTACATGCGGTTGTTCTCGATCCGGGCGACCAGGTCCCAGCTCACGTCCTCGGCCAGGCGGACCGGGATGTGGCCGGGCTCACCGGACATCTTCCTGATCTTCTCGAGCAGCTCCGAGGGGTCCTGATCAATGATTTTATTCAGATTTTTCAGCCAGTCCTGGTCGACCCGGTTGCTCTCGCGCAGCCAGACCACGTTGAAGCTGGGGCGGTTGGTGACGATCTCGCGGCCGCGGCGGTCGTAGATGTTGCCGCGCGGGGCGGCGATCTCCTGGTAGCGGACCCGGTTGGAATCGGCCAGTTCGCTGTAATATTCCCCCTTGTTGATCTGCAGAAACCAGAGGCGGGTGACGATCACGGCAAAAAAGAAAATGAGCAGGAACAGCGAAGACAGGGCCTTCTTGCGGTACCCGTTGAGGTCGCTTTCGTCCCGCGGCGTCAGCTTGGTGACGCCCGGATCCTTTTTCCGCTCGGCATCGAGCAGCGGCTGCGGACGGCGCCGGTTCTGTTTCGGTATGTTTTTCATGCTCGTGGCGAACAGCTTGAAGAAACCCACAACCCTTCCCGTTGTCCCAGGGGCGTCAGCCCTGGCGCCGGCGGCGGTTGTCGGTGCGCAGGTGCAGCCGGTTCCAGGGCAGGATGCTGCGCTGAGTGAATTTGCGGACCGCATCGAACAGGCGGAACAGCGGCAGGGCAAAGAGGGCCACCAGCAACGCGCGGACCAGCATACGCCACCAGGACCAGGGCAGCAGCAGTTCCTCGTCTACGGCGGTAATGACGACATGGGCGCACCAGTTGACGGCCAGGAAACTGGTGGCGACCAGTGGAATCTGGTAGAGCGACTCGAGCACCGGCAGCTTGCTGGAGATGAACCTGAGCAGAAAATACCCGCCGAAGCAGAGCAGCGAATGCAGGCCGAGCACCGTGCCGGACAGGACATCCAGGGTGCAGCCCAGCGGAAAGAGGATGATCACGCTGCGCACCAGGTCGAGCCGGTAGGCCAGATAGCCGACCAGCACGTAGGAGAAGTCGGGCGCCAGCCACCACACCGGGGTGGGCATGCACAGGGTGGTCTGCACGATCACCAGCAGCACGCCAAGCAGGATGAAGCTAACGACCACCATGCCCCGTGCTCCCCGGCGACCGCCCGCCCGGCCGTTGCCGCGCCCGGACCGGATCGCCGCCACGGCCGGAATCCGCCTTGGCCCGATTCATGGCTGCTCCACCTGCTTGAGTTCGGAAACATCCTGCCGCTCGATGACCATCAGGTGTTCGAGGGTCTGGTAGTCCACCGCCGGAGTCACCTCGATCTCGTGGAACATGCCCCGCGGTTTGCGGACGATCCTGGACACCACTCCGACCGGCACGCCGGTGGGAAACACCCCGCCGTAGCCTGCGGTGACCACGTGTTCCCCCTCCGCCACCTCCACGGTCTTGAGAATGTACTCGAGCCGGTAGGTCAGGGTGCCGTTGCCCTTGAGCATGCCGCGCACCCGGGACTTCTGCAGCATCACGTCGATGGCGCTGGACGGCGCGATGGCGAGCAGCACCTTGGAGTAGTTGGGCGAGGCGGTGAAAATCTGGCCGACCACGCCGTCGCTGTTGACCACCGCGTTGCCCTTGACGATGCCCCGGTTGGAGCCCTGGTCGATGATCACCGACTGGAACCAGGTGGACGGGTCCTTGCCGATGACCATGGCTCCCACCATCGGCCGGGCGAGATTGTTCCTGAACTCCAGCAGGCGGCGCAGGCTGGCGTTGGTGGCCATGGCCTCGCGGGCCCGGTTGAGGGTGGCCTCGGTTTCCTGCAGTTGCGTGAGCAGCCGTTTGTTTTCCTCGCGGACCTTGATCACGTCCTGGAGGATGTTGAGGTACTCGCTCTTGAACGTGCCGATGGCGGCGGCGCCGGTGGCGAACAGCTTTTGCACCGGCCCCACCGTCTCGATCACCATCCGGTGCAGGGCGCCGAACCGCTGACTGCCAAGGGTGGAAACAAGAAAGATGAGGGTCAGGGTCAGCAGCAGGCCGGCGAGGAAGACAATACGGAACAACCGGTACCGGTCGCTTTTTTTTCTGGTGAGCTTTTTTCTCATGGAGACGACGGGAACAGCACCCGCTGGGTCCGTCCGGGGGAAAAGCCGGCGCGACCACACGCCGCCGGTCCCGGACGGCGGCGGTTAATCGATGGCGATCTCCCGCAGGATCTCGAGATTGTCGAGGGCCCGGCCGGAGCCGAGCACCACCGAAGAGAGGGGATCGTCGGCGACGATGATCGGCATGCCGGTCTCCCGTTTCAGGAGCGTATCCAGATTCTTCAGCAGGGCGCCGCCGCCGGTGAGGACGATACCCTGGTCGACGATGTCCGCCGACAACTCCGGCGGGGTCTGTTCCAGCGCCACCCGCACCGCATCGACGATCACGTCCACCTGTTCGGAAATGGCCGACTGGATCTCCTTGGAGGTGATGGTCAGGGTCTTGGGGATGCCGGACACCAGGTCGCGGCCCTTGATGTCCATGGTCTGGTAGGGCTCTTCCGGCAGGACGTTGCCGAGGGTGGTCTTGATCTCCTCCGCGGTCCGCTCGCCGATGGCCAGGTTGTGTTTGCGCTTGATGTACTGAAGAATGCTGTCGTCCATCTTGTCGCCCGCCACCCGCACCGACTTGGCGTAGACGATGCCGGCCAGGGAGATGACCGCCACCTCGGTGGTGCCGCCGCCGATATCGACGATCATGTTGGCGGTGGGTTCGGTGATCGGCAGGTCGGCGCCGATGGCCGCGGCCATGGGCTCCTCGATCAGGTAAACCTCGCGCGCGCCGGCCGATTCGGCCGTCTCGCGCACGGCCCGCTTCTCCACCTGGGTGATGCCGGACGGCACCGAGATGATGATCCGGGGATGCACCAGGGTGCGGCGGTTGTGCACCTTGTTGATGAAATAGCGCAGCATCGCCTCGGTCACCTCGAAATCGGCGATCACGCCGTCCTTCATGGGCCGGATGGCGACGATGTTGCCGGGGGTGCGCCCCAGCATTTCCTTGGCCTCCTTGCCCACGGCCAATACCCGGCTGCCACGGCTGTCCTTGCGCACCGCCACCACCGAGGGCTCGCGCAGGACAATACCCTTACCTTTCACATAGAGGACCGTGTTGGCGGTGCCGAGATCGATCGCCAGGTCGTTGGACATCCAGCCAAAGAGAAAATTCAACGGGGAAAACATGCCAGGATCACCTGTCGGTATGGTATTCGCGGCCGTGAGCGGCGGACGGTATCCGTCCGGGAGGCGGTGACGGCGCGGAAAAAACAAAATGTTCGTAGAGCCAGCGGGGTAACTTACCAAGCACGCCCCTGCTTGGCAATGTCTATGGTGGTTCCGGGAAAAAGATTTGAGAAACCCTTGACAGCGCCCGGACAGGCATGGTATCTGACTCCCTGAAAAATTCAGGGGCTATAGCTCAGCTGGGAGAGCGCTTGAATGGCATTCAAGAGGTCACCGGTTCGATCCCGGTTAGCTCCACCAAAAGTCAGACCAACGGCCCGCCAAGCCGTTCAAAGAACCCGCGATCCATACAGGATTGCGGGTTTTTTGTTGCCCGCTGCCGGCCCGGCGAAGTCGCTGCCTGCCCGGCGGCCAACCTCGCGGAAGAGTGGAAAAATGGGCATTGACTTCCCTGAGCGGGCGCGCTAACCAACACCCAACCGTGTCTGCCCGCCCGGGCGGGCACGCACCCCACCGAGCAGTGACGGATCGCTCCCCCGTGGACCATCCGACTGTGGACAGGCCGGGGGGCGCCCGGATCGTCCGGACGCGATCTCCCGGAACATCACTCATCAGGATTGAGGAGGGACTATGCGACTGTTCAGGGAGTTGAAACATGCGGGACTGGTTGCGGGCTGCTGCCTGCTGCTGCACGCCACGGCGGGTGCGGGCCTCGCGGCGGGTGACAGTCCGTGGATGGTGCGGGTGCGGGCGCTCGGCATCATCCCGGACGACAGCAGCAGTCAGATCAGCGTCATCGGGGGCGAGGCCGAGGTGGACAGTGCCATCGCCCCGGATCTGAACTTCACCTACTTCTTCACCGACAACTTCGCCGCCGAACTGACCCTCACCTATGCCGAGCACGACGTGTCCGCCGAGAAAACGGCGGTGGGCAACGTCGATCTCGGCTCCCTCGACCTGCTGCCGCCGACCCTGACCGTGCAGTACCACTGCACCGCGTACAAGCGTTTCCGGCCCTACGTCGGCGCCGGTCTCAGCTACATCCTCATCCCGGACGAGGATCCGGGCGATGCCGACTGGGTCGACTATGACGACAACGAGATCGGCTACGCCCTGCAGGTCGGGTTCGACTACTTCTTCACCGACAACTGGTCCCTGAACGTGGACCTGAAGAAGGTCTGGGTGGATGTGGATGTGGCTGTCGGCGCGCTCGGCACGGTGGTCACCACCAATGTGGATGTGGACCCGTGGCTGCTCGGCGTCGGCATCGGCTACCGCTTCTGAACCTCTTCGCACCGGCACACTGAACCACCAGCGGGCAGGGCCGCCCTGGCCCTGCCCGCCTGTTTTTTCCCTTCTTCACCCCGCCTCTTCCGCCGCGCATCGCCCTCGCTTCGTTCCTTCCCACTTTTTGGCCGCTCAACCCGCCGCTGAGGGCACCAGCACGCCCTCGCGGACCAGCCGTTCGACCAGACGGCCATGGGCCGCACGGTCGAACCCGGCCCGCTCGGGCAGGCTGTCCAGGTAGCCGGACAGGGTCGTCGGCGTCTCGAACCTCCTGAGCGTGGCCCGGTAGAATGCATGCGGCACGGCGAGGATCTCCTCCCCGAGCAGCAGGAACACGGTGCGCTCGTAGGCCGGGTTGCCGCGGCTCTCCGCCAGCCGGCCGAGAAAGCGGTGCAGGTCGGGATAATCGTGACCGTGGACGCTCACCCGCTCGCGATCGAGCACCCAGGGGCCGTCCCCGACAGCCGCAGCCAATCCGGCGGGGGTGGAGAACGCGGCCCGGCCCAGTTTGGCCCGGCTGAAGGCGAACAGGTCGTGCAGAAAGGGCATGGCTGTCCGGGCCCCGCCTGCCTCCAGCCGCTGCTCCAGGTCGACCAGGATCGGTTGCAGGGGCGGCTGGGTCCAGAACGCGGGCAGAGACGCGTCGCCGAGAAACCCGGGCAGGAGGGCACACAGCTCGTCCAGCCAGCCCGCACCCAGGCAGGCGCAGAGAATGTGAAAGAGTTCGTGCACCTGCTGTTCCAGCCGCTCCAGCACCAGCACCAGGGCCTCGAACCGGATGAGGAAGTCGGGCTCCAGTTCCGATGGCACGTACAGACAGAGGTTGTCCACCGGAAAGGAATGGCCTCCTCCCCGGTCGATCCGCTCCTTCTGTTCGAGAAAGGCGGCGAACGAGTCCGGACGGGCGATGAACCGCTCCCAGTAGCGGCTGCCCACATCGGTGGACAGGTGGTCGTAACAGACATGCGCGGCCGTTGTTCCGTCGGCGAACCACCGATGCTTGAGCAGGACGATCTCCCGGATCTCGCCGAGCAGCGAGGCGGCATCGGTATCCGGATGGTAGCGGCTGAAAAAGACCTCGATCCGCACCCGGCCATGGAACGCGGCGGCGACCTGGCGGATGTTGGCGATGAGCCCCTCCAGGGTGTAGGTGGTGGTCCGCTTGATCCGCTGCCGGGCCGCATCACTGACCACCTCGGGCGAGAACTCGAACACCGGCGCCCCGGCGTCGTCGCGAAAGGCCGCCCGGTAGGCGTCGACAAATTCCTCGTCAAGCAGGTGCCAGGCGCCGTAGTTGAGCACGAACCGGTGGCGCAGGTCCGGGTCGGCGGTAATGGCGCGGAACAGGCGGATCACCTCGGCCGGGTCGTTCTCGTAGCAGAGGTAGAGGGTGGTCACGCGGCCGACCAGCCGGTGCAGGTCGGCGAGCACCGCGGCCAGCGACCGCACCACCGGCCGGTGCCGGCCCGAATGACGCTGGAAGGCGTGGCGGCTGCCACCGCAGTAGTCACAATCGAACACGCAGCCGCGGCCGAGAAAGAGCGGAAAGCCGAGCCGGCCGGCCAGTTTCTCCAGGTAACGGTCCGCATCGACGAGCAGGTCGAGCCGGGCGAAGGAAAGGGTGTCCAGGAGCGGCTGCGTCATCAGCCAGGAGCGGTCATTGCGCCGCACCGCAGAGTCCCCGTCCCGCCGGACCAGGTTGGCAATCATTCCGGCCGGCTCTCCGCTCAGCCACCCGAGTAACGGTTCCTCCGGGTCGCCGGTGACCACGCAGTCGAGTTCGGCCACGGTGGCAAGCAGGTCCTCGGCAAAATAGGCGGCGGTGAAGCCGCCGGCCAGGGTGGGGATCTCCGGGTTCCAGGCGCGCACCGCGGCCAGCGCCGCCAGCAGACCGTGGGCTGTTTCCTGCCAGTGGAAGGCAAAGGCCGCGTGGGTCGGCCGGAACGCCTCCAGTGCCGCGGTCAGCCGTTCGTTGGCCTCGTCCTCACGGTAGAGCGCCGGGTTGACGAGGCACACGGCCACACCCCGCTCCTCCAGGTAATCGGCCAGGCCGAAGGCCCCCATGGGGATGGCGAAGAACCAGGGACTGGCACAGTTGACGATGACCAGCCGCGGCCGGCCGCAGCCGCTCATCCGGCCGCGCCCGTCGGCGCGCAGCCGCCTGCCGCCAGCTCACCGGCGGCGGCCCGATCCTCGGCGATCTCCTGGAACTGGTCACGCAGGAGCGCCTGCAGGGCGGCCGCACTCTCCTCGATCTCCGCCTCCTGGCCCTTTTGCACGGCCCGGAAGAACCGCTCGCACACCCGCCGCCGCTCGGCCGGCCAGCGGCTGGCGAACCCGCCGCGGCCGCTCTCGGCCGGTGCCGCCTCCTGCAGGCGCTCGTAGTCGCGCCGGCCGTGGGCCCAGTTGATCACGTGCCCGTAAAAAAGCAGGGCCCGGTCGAGCAGGATGTAGAGCAACTGGATGTTGGCCGCGGGTCCGACCTGCAGCTGTTCACCGCCCATGCGCATGCCCAGAAGCCGCACCCCGGAGAGCAGCTCGCGGCCCTTGAGCGCGGTGGCGCCAGCGCCGATCAGCCCGCCGATGGCCGAGAACAGGCCGAACGAGGCGCCCAGGGTGGCGGCGTCGATGCCGGCCGCCAGCGCCGCCCCGCCCAGCGCCCCGGCAACGATCAGCTGCCGGTCGGAAAGGCCGAGGAACTCCCAGGTGCGCCGGCTGAACAGGTCCTCGGCGAGCACCGAATGCGGCGGCAGCTCCAGGTCGAAGATGTTGTGCTTGTACAGCCGCCGGATCGCCTCCCGGGCCCGTCCCTCCTCGCCCACCACGTACGCCTCGTACTCCCGGCGCAGGGCCTGCCTGCGCACCTCCTCCTCGCCCGGGGGGCAGCTCACCGTGCGCCGGTAGGCGAGGGTGTCGCGCAGCATCCGGGTGAGGATCGCCGCGGTCTCGATGTTGCGCCCCTCCCAGTCGGCCTGGAAGGCCTCGATCACGCTGCGCAGCACCGGCTCCAGCCGCTGGTCGATGGCTTTCAGGCTTTCGAGCAGCTCGATGCGCTGGCGGTAGTTGGCCCGGCAGGAGTTGAACAGGCGCATCGCGTTGAAATGCTTGCGGAATTCGCTCTGCCACTGCGGCAGGGCGGCGAACTCCTCTTCCTTGCAGTTGATCACCGCCATGCGCGGCGCGCCGGTCAGGCGGAGGATCTCCATCTCGGCCCGGTCCACGTGGCGCAGCGGCCGCGAACCGTCGACCACGAAGATCACCCCGGCGCCGGCGGCCACCGGCCGGAGCAGTTCGCAGTCGTCGCGGAAGGCGGGGGCGTCCCGGTGGGCCTCGATGAACGCGGTCAGCAGCCGGTCCTCCGGCCCCTGGTAGTCCTGCAGCCACTGCAGGGTCTGGCGCGGGTTCTGGAAGCCCGGGGTGTCGATGAAGCGGATGATCTCGCGGCCGTCGATGCGCACCGGGAAGGGCTGGCAGAGCACGGTCTCCCCGGGGATGGGGCTGACGCGCACGGAGTCGTCCTCGGCGAGCGTGGACAGCACCGAGGACTTGCCCTCGTTGGGATGGCCGATGATGGCGAATTCGGGGACAGTCGGCATGTTCATGGGACCACCAGGGGGAGCACCTCGAGGCCGGGGTCGCCCACGGCCTCCATTTTTTTGCGCCAGACCGTCAACTGCTCCGGGACCACCGGGGTGAAGATGGTGTCCCCGGCGGGTCGGCCGATGAGCAGGATGAACATCGGCGCGGTTTCGCCCGCGGCCCGGCGCAGACGGTCGAGCAGCGCCGCGGTCTCCTGCAGGGGCGGCTGCCAGGCCTCCTGGAGGAGCAGCACCGCACTCAAGCCCGGACCGTCGAGCGCCGCGGCCAGCGCCGCCAGCCCTTCCGCGTCCGGGTCGCCGGGCACGCCGAAGCGGTGCGGCCGCAGGCGGCCAAGCCCGGTGCGCCGGCTGACGAGCGCACCCAACTCCTCCAGGGGGCAGTCGTCGTAGATCTCGTCCGGCACCAGCACAACCGCCTCGGCGCCGGTGGCCTGCGGGGCGGTCGCCACCGAAACCGGTACCATCTCTTCGCTCGCGGCCGGCAGCGGCCAGGCCGAGGCCGTCGCCTCGCCCGGTCCGCGCCGGCCGACCGTATCCACCCGCGGGGTGAGCATGCGCCGCACCAGCCGGGCCGTCTCCCGGCCGGCAAAACTGAGGCGGTCCAGGGCGCGCCGCTGCTGCACCAGCCCGGCGGCGAACAGCAACAGCCGCGGCAGCAGCCCGTAGAAGAACACGCACAGGCAGAGGAAGGGCCACCAGCTGACCAGGTCGCCCGTGGCCAGGTGGCGGATACCCTCCTTGAGGATCATCTGGCTGCCCTCCACCTGGGCCAGTCCCGGGTAGGCCACCCCGTCGGGCAGGGCCCAGGACCAGGGCAGGGCCATCCAGCGCACCAGCCCGGCCACGGTCTCCGCGGACAGCTGCAGGGTGGACTGCCAGCCAAAGGCCACGTCCGCGAACACCACCCGGGAAAGGGTCGCACCGAGCACCCCCAGGTTGAAGCCGACCCCGGCCAGCTGGGCAAGCAGAAAGGCCGGCCAGACGAGCAGCGGCGCAGTCTCGCGGTGCTGGCGGAGCCCACCCAGGAGCGCCGCGAAGTCGAGCCGCTGGCGGCCGCTCATCCGCCGGAACGCCAGGTTGCGCAACCCGTCGATGGCGCGCATGAGCAGCCGGCCGGCCAGGCCGTAGAGCACCGACTGCTCCAGCCGTCGGCCGCGCAGCCAGCGGTACGAGAACAGGAGCAGCTGCAGAACGATGAGCCCCATCTGGGCGAGCACGAACACGCCGATGTAGCCGGACACGTTGATCGGCCGGGTGCCGGCGTAGAGGAGAAAGGGCGCGGCCAGGCCGACCCCGGAGAGCAGGCCGAAGACCATCGCCAGCACCGTGCCGAGGGCGAACAGCTCCCGCCAGACCGCGCCGGGCAGCGCTGTCTCCGTCTCGCCCTGTTCGCGGGAATGCTGCAGCCGGCGCACGGTCAGCCAGCGGCGCGCCAGCACCCGCGGCGGCACCTCGGTCGCGCCGGCCAACTCGGGCTCGATCTTGGTCAGGTAGAGGACCCGGTCGCGCCGGGCCGCGGTCTCCTCGTCGCCCCGGTCGCGCAGGGCCTCGTCCGCCCGGAAAAACCAGTGCAGGTCAAGGAGATCGGCGATCTGCCAGCGCGGCTTCACCATACCCGCTCCCGGTCAGGGGCCGGACCGGCAGGGCCCACCCGGAACAGCATCCGTGTCACAACGCGCCGCCCTCAGGCGCCCCGCCGGGCCCGCTGCATCAGGGCCAGGTCGATGAGCACGAGCGCGGCCATGGCCTCGACGATGGGCACTGCCCGCGGCACCACGCAGGGGTCGTGGCGACCCTTGGCCTCCAGGGTGACCGGCTCGCCGTCGAAGTCCACGGTCTGCTGGGCCAGGCCGATGGTGGCCACCGGCTTGAAGGCCACCCGGAAGACGATGGGCTCGCCGTTGGTGATGCCGCCCTGCACGCCGCCGCTGTGGTTGGTGCGGGTGCCGAGCCCGCTGCCCCGGCGCACGAACGGGTCGTTGTGGGTGCTGCCGCGCAGACGGGTGCCGGCAAAGCCCGAGCCGATGTCGAACCCCTTGGTGGCCGGCAGGCTGAGCATGGCCTGGGCAAGGCGCGCCTCCAACTTGTCGAACAGCGGCTCGCCGAGCCCCACCGGCACGTTGCGGCAGACGCAGGTGAGGATGCCGCCGGTGGAGTCTTTCGCCTCCAGCACCTCGCGCACCCGGTCCTGCATGCGCGCGGCCGTGGCCGCGTCCGGGCAGCGGATAATGTTCTGATCGACATCTGCCCGGGTGATGCGCTCCAGGTCCGTCGGCGGGGATTCGATGTCGCCCACCGTGCTCACCCAGGCGACGATCTCTGTGCCGTACTGCTCGTGCAGCCACTTCTCGGCAATGGCCCCGGCCGCCACCCGGCCGATGGTCTCGCGGGCGCTGGAGCGGCCGCCGCCGCTCGAGGCGCGCACGCCGTACTTCATCTGGTAGGTGTAGTCGGCGTGCGAGGGCCGCGGGATGCGGCTCATCTCGCCGTAGTCCTGGGGCCGCTGGTCGCGGTTGTTGACCAGCAGCATGATCGGCGTGCCCAGGGTGCGGCCGAACTCGGTGCCCGAGTAGATGGTCACCTGGTCGGCCTCCTGGCGCGGGGTGGACAGGTCGCTCTGCCCCGGCCGCCGCCGGGTGAGCTGCGGCTGGATGTCCGCCTCGGTGAGTTCCAGGCCGGGCGGGCAGCCGTCGACGACCGCGCCGACGCCCTTGCAGTGCGATTCGCCGAAGGTGGTCACTGTGTAGAG
This sequence comes from uncultured Desulfobulbus sp., assembly GCA_964567725.1. Classification (GTDB taxonomy): domain Bacteria; phylum Desulfobacterota; class Desulfobulbia; order Desulfobulbales; family Desulfobulbaceae; genus Desulfobulbus. The sequence goes on from CAZMNU010000009.1 coordinate 43,993, forward strand.
GGTGCCGAGGGTGCTGGACATTGGAAGACTCCTTGGGGTTTAGCGGTTTAGCGGTTTAGCGGTTTAGCGGTTTAGCGGTTTAGCGGTTTAG
>CAZMNU010000009.1:44183-45298 GCA_964567725.1 uncultured Desulfobulbus sp.
TTTAGCGGTTTAGCGGTTTAGCGGTTTAGCGGTTTAGCGGTTTAGCGGTTTAGCGATTGTGTGACGGGTTAGGCGGGAAGGCAAGAAGGTTTGTGCCTTTTTTTTGCGTGTTTTTCAGTTGTTCGCGGGAACGGCGGCGGCTTGTTGCCGTGCCGCTCACTTGCCGCTGAATTCCTGCCAGATCAGATAGATGGCCCCGGCAATGGCGGCAAAAAAGATGACGCCGCGAACAATCATCCCCCTGGTGGTCAGGAATTTCGGCGGCGGCTGCGGGCCGTAGACGACCTGGTTCTCTTTTTTCGGTTTCATGCTCCCCTCCCCTTCAAAATTCCGGTCGAGAAAACAACTGGTCGATGGACCAGGGACGGCCTCGTTGTCGGCCGGGATACCGCCCTTGGCCCCTGACCCACCCGCAGAAGCCTACAGCCTAAACCGCTAAAAACCTGCGAATATACCAATCCGCCGCCTTATCAAGCCCCGCACGCACCGAGTACTGCGGCGCATAGCCAAACAAACGGCCCGCCTTGGTGATGTCGGCGAGCGAGTGGCGCACGTCGCCGGCGCGGAAGTCGCGGTACACGGGTTCGGCGTCGCGGGCCGCGGGCACGCGGTCAACCACCCGCTCACGGATGAGGGCAAACAGTTCGTTCAGGCTCGTGCGTTCGCCGAAGGCCACGTTGTACACCTGGTCGGCCGCCTCGTCCGGGGCGGTGGCGGCGAGCAGGTTGGCCTGGACGCAGTTGTCGATGAAGCAGAAGTCGCGGCTCGTTTCGCCGTCGCCGTTGATGTACACCGGCTCGCCCGTGAGCAGGGCCGCGAACCAGCGGGGGATGACCGCGGCGTAAGCCCCGTCCGGGTCCTGGCGCTGGCCGAAGATGTTGAAGTAGCGCAGGCCGATGGCGCGAAACCCGTAGGTGCGGGCGAACACGGCCGCGTAGAGTTCGTTGACCAGCTTGGTCACCGCATAGGGCGAGAGCGGGTTGCCGATGCGCTCCTCGATCTTGGGCAGGTCCGGGTGGTCGCCGTAGGTGGAACTCGAGGCGGCGTAGACGAAGCGGCGCACGCCGGCGTCGCGGGCCGCGACGAGCATGTTGACAAAGCCGGTGATGTTCGCC
>CAZMNU010000009.1:45398-46527 GCA_964567725.1 uncultured Desulfobulbus sp.
GAGCCGATGAAGCCGGCCGCGCCGGTGACCAGCCAGGTGGCGGGATGCTGGCGCAGCTGTTCCTGGCGCTCGGCGAAGATGCTCATTTTGTCTGTCTCCCGGGTGGGTTTTGGTGTACCTTCCGGCGCAAAGGCGCGCCCTGTCCGCAACAGGCGATAATAGCCGTGCGGGCGGACAGCGTCAATGCTCACCGTCCGCCGCACCCCCGCCGCCCTTGCCGCCGTTATGCCCTTCTCGCGCAAAATCATCCACATCGACATGGACGCCTTCTTCGCCTCGGTGGAGCAGCTCGACCAACCGGAGCTGCGCGGCCGGCCGGTGATCGTCGGCGGCGATCCCGGCGGCCGCGGCGTGGTCGCGGCCTGCTCGTACGAGGCCCGGGCCTTCGGCGTCCACTCGGCCATGCCCGCCGGCCGGGCGGCCCAGCTCTGCCCGCGGGCGGTGTTCCTGCGGCCGCGCCTGGACCGCTACCGCGAGGTGTCGCGCCAGATCATGGCCCTGTTCCACCGCTACACGCCGCTGGTCGAGCCGCTGTCCGTGGACGAGGCCTTCCTCGACGTCACCGAGAACCTCCTGGGTGAGCCCTCCGCCACCCGGCTCGCCCAGGCGATCCGCGCCGAAATCCGCGCGACCACCGGCCTGACCGCCTCGGCCGGGGTCTCCTGCAACAAGTTCCTCGCCAAGGTGGCCTCGGGCCGGCAGAAACCCGACGGCCTCACCGTGATCCCCCCCGGCCAGGCCGCCGCCTTCATCAAGGCCCTGCCCATCGGCAAGTTCTACGGCGTGGGCCGGGTGACCGAGGAGAAGATGCACAGCAACGGCATCCGCACCGGCCAGGACCTGCTGCGCTTTTCCGAGGCGGAGCTGGTCGCGCTGTTCGGCAAGGCGGGCCGGTTCTTCTTCGAGATCGCCCGCGGCCGTGACACCCGGCCGGTGGAGCCGGTGCGGGTGCGCAAGTCCGTGGGCGCGGAAACCACCCTGGCCGAGGACATCGTCGACCCGGACCGGGTGCGGCGGGTGCTCGCCGAACTGGTGGCCAGGGTGGACCGCCATCTCAGCGCGCACAGGACCGGCGGCCGCACCCTGTCGCTCAAGGTCCGCTACAGCGACTTCACCACCATCACCCGCT
>CAZMNU010000010.1:0-33839 GCA_964567725.1 uncultured Desulfobulbus sp.
GACAAGTCCATCCGCATCGAGCCCCACAACGGTTTCAAGGTCACCGGCCGCATCCATTTCGACGACGCCCTGATCCGGGAACAGCGCTACTCGGTGGAGGTCACGGCCGAGCGCTTTGCCCGGGAGATCGCCGCGGCCCGCACCTTCGGCTTTGTCGAGCAGGTCGAGTATCTCTGGCAGAACGGCCTCGCCCTGGGCGGCAACCTGGGCAACGTCATCGCCATCCACTGGGACCGCCGCTCCATCCTCAACGAGGACGGCCTGCGCTTCGACGACGAGTTCATCCGCCACAAGGTGCTCGACGTGATCGGTGACATCGCCCTCCTGGGCGCACCGCTCCTGGGCCACGTGATTGCCGACCGCTCCGGCCATGGCCTGCACCTGGGCCTGATGCAGACCCTGCTCGACAACCCGGACTGCTGGGAATACGTCCGCCTGCAGAAAAAAGGCGACACCCTGTTCCAGGAAGTGGTCAACACCACCCGTTCCGCCTCCAGCCGGCTCGCGCCGCTGTTCGTCCCGGCCGGCAAGGCCGTGACCGGCCGGCCGGCCTGCGCGGTCTGAGGCTCGCGTCCGGGCCGCTGTCCACTCATCCTGCCTTCGCCGCTGCGGAGGCAGTCACCAACCGCCGGAGATGTCCGGCGGTTTTTTTTTGCCCGGCCGGGCCGTACCGGTCAACCCGTGATTGTCGGCCGCACCCATCCGCCGTATACTGGCCGCGGCCTCTGGGCCATGGTTTGCAACTCTCAACAAAAACGTGAGGACTATGAACGTATCTGACCTTTCTATCGGTTTTATCGGCGGAGGACAGATGGCCGAGGCGCTCATCCGCGGGCTCCTCGCCGCCCGTCTGGCACCGGCGGATCAGCTCGCCGTGCTCGAACCCGACGAAAACCGCTGCCGTCACCTGGAGAGCGAATACAGCATCCACAGCACCCGGGATGCCAAGGAACTGTGCCGCCGCAGCCGGGTGCTGGTCGCGGCGGTCAAGCCGCAGCTGGCGGACCAGGCCCTCGGCGCCTGCAACCCCTTTGTCAGCGACGATCACCTGGTCGTCTCGATCATGGCCGGCGTGTCCCTGGCCGACCTGGCGGACATCTTCACCGAGCCGGTGCGGCTCATCCGGGTGATGCCCAACACCCCGGCCCTGGTGCTGGCCGGGGCTTCGGCCTTCAGCGCCAACGACCGGGCCACCGCCGAGGACCGGCAGGTGACAGAGGCCCTGTTCTCGGCAGTGGGCACCTGTGTGGAGGTGGCGGAACACCAGCTGGACGCGGTCACCGGCTTGAGCGGCAGCGGTCCGGGCTACGTGTTCACCTTCATCGAGGCCCTGATCGACGGCGGTGTACTCGCCGGCCTGCCTCGGCCCCTGGCCGAGCAGCTGGTGCTGCAGACGGTCTACGGGTCGGCGCGACTGGCGCTGGAGACCAGCGAGCACCCGGCCGTACTCAAGGGCAGGGTGACCTCGCCCGGCGGCACCACCATCACCGGGCTGCAGGTGCTCGAACAGGGGGGCTTCCGCGGCCTGGTCATGAACGCGGTGGCGGCGGCGACCGCCCGCTCCAGGGAGCTGGGCGCATGAAGATCGATTATGCGGGGATTGTCACCCGGCCGAACAGCCCGGATGTGGAGCGGCGGGGCAGGGAGGTGGTCGAATGGTTCCGGGCGCGCAACATCCGCGCCGACCTCAACCGCATCGAACCGGACATGAGCCTGGTGATCGTGCTCGGCGGCGACGGCACCCTGCTGCACGTCTCCGAACGGGCGAGCAGCTACGGCCTGCCGGTGCTGGGGGTGAACCTGGGCAACCTCGGCTTTCTCACCGAGGTCTCGGCGGACGAGATGTACCAGACCTTCGAGACCCTGCTGCTCGACGACGAGGTCCACATCGAACGCCGCATCATGCTGTCCGCGGCCTATGTCAACGGCGCCACCGGCGAGAAGAGCCCGGCGGTGAACGCGCTCAACGAGGTGGTGATCGTCAAGAAGAGCACCGAGGCCATGGTCCGCCTGCGCTGCTGGGCGGACCGGGAATACGTGACCACCTACCGGGCCGACGGCCTGATCATGGCCACGCCCACCGGCTCCACCGCCTACAACCTGTCGGCCGGCGGGCCGCTGGTGCACGCCGAACTGGAGGCCATCGTGCTCACCCCGATCTGTCCCTTCATGCTCGAATCACGGCCGGTGCTGCTCGGCGCGGACACCAAGATCGTCACCCACCTGCTCGCCCCGGCCGGCCAGGTCAAGGTGATCGTCGACGGCAGCCTGCAGTGGAACATCACCGAGAACGACTACCTGCTGGTGGAACGGGCGGAACACCCGCTGCTCATCGTCAGCTCGCTGTGGAAGAGTTACTTCAACATCCTGCGCACCAAGCTCAACTGGGGCGGGGATGCGGTGGACCAGCCGCTGCCGGCCAAGGTCTGCCGGCACTGCTAGCCCGGGCCGGCCGGCTCACTTCTTGCGGCGCTGCAGGTTGTACTTCTTCATCTTGTACTGGAGCAGGCTCTTGGTGATGCCCAGCTGCTCCGCGGCCCGCGCCTGCACATAGCCGGTGTCGTCCAGCGCCTTGCGCACCAGCCGTTCCTCGATACCGTTGAGCACCTCGGCCAGGCTCAGGTTGTCCGGGATGAACTGGTTCAGTTCCAGGCCGGTGCTCCATTCGTGGGCATTGACCAGCTGGCTGGAATCGGGCTGCACGTCCTCGGGTTCGATGCGGTCCGAGTTGCAGAGGATGGCGGCCCGCTCGATGGTGTTTTCCAGCTCGCGCACGTTGCCCTCCCAGGGCAGGCTGATCAGCAGCCGCAGGGCCTCGGGCGAGATGTCCAGCGGCCGGCCCAGGCTCTTGCTGTTCTTCTCGATGAAATGGCTCACCAGGGCCGGGATGTCGTCCACCCGCTCGCGCAGCGGCGCCAGGTGGATGTGGATGACGTTCAGCCGGTAGTACAGGTCCTCGCGGAAATGGCCCTTGTCGACCTCGTCCTTGAGGTCCTTGTTGGTGGCCGCGAGGATGCGCACGTCCACCTGCAGCGTGGCGTTGCCGCCCACCCGCTCGAAGCTCTTGTCCTGCAGCACCCGCAGCAGCTTGGCCTGCAGCTGCGGCGGCATCTCGCCGACCTCGTCGAGGAAGAGCGTGCCGGTGTCGGCCAGTTCGAACCGCCCCTTGCGCATGACCACCGCGTCGGTGAAGGCGCCCTTTTCGTGGCCGAACAGTTCGCTTTCCAGCAGGTGCTCGGACAGGGCGGCGCAGTTGACCGAGATGAAGGGCGCGTCCTTGCGCGGGCTGTGGTTGTGGATCGCCCGGGCGACCAGTTCCTTGCCCGTGCCCGACTCGCCGGTGATGAGCACCGAACTCGGGGTGGGCGCCACCTTCTCGATCAGCTGGTAGACCGCCCGCATGGACGGGCTCTTGCCGATCATGCCGCCGAAGCCGGAGCGGGGCGTGGCCTCGTCGCGCAGCCGGCGGATCTCGCGGATGAGGCCGTAGTGCTCGACGGCCTTGCGTACGCTGGCCAGCAGCTGCTGGTTGGAGAAGGGTTTGGCCAGGTAGGTGAAGGCGCCCAGCCGCATGGCCTCCACCGCCTTTTCCACCTCGGCGTAGGCGGTGATCAGGATCACCGGCAATTCCTTGTTGTACTCCTTGATTTTTTCCAGAAAGGCGATCCCGTCCATGCCCGGCATTTTCATGTCCGAGAGCACCAGGTCGAGGTCCGTGCTGTAGACGATGGGCAGGCCGGCCAGGCCGCTGTTGGCGGTGAACACCTCGTAGCCTTCGTCCTTGAGGATTTCGGAGAGCACGATCTGGTAGTTGGGTTCGTCGTCGACGATGAGAATGGTGTGCATGGCGATGGGTGCGGTGGGGGTTAGCGGTGGCGGCCGTTCAGGCGGGCCTGCACACCGTCGAGCAGCGATGCCGGCGGGCAGATTCCCTGGGCGCCTCCGGCCATGGGGTGGAGCGGCCGGGTGGCACCGTGGTAGTCGCTGCCGCCGGTGACCAGCAGGTTGTTGGCCGCGGCCACAGTTTTCAGTTTTTTCAGCATCTTCCTCGTGTGGGCGGGGTAATACACCTCGATGCCGTCCAGCCCGCGGCCGGCCAGTTCGCGGATGATGAGCGGCTGCAGCCGCATCTCCGGATCGATCTGGCCGGGATGGGCGAGGACCGCGATGCCGCCGAACCGGTGGATCATGGCGATGGTCTCCACCGCGGTGTAGCTGAACCGCCCCTCCCAGGCCGGCTTGTTGCGGCCGAGGTAGAGCCGGAAGGCGGCCTGGAAGCTGTCGACCACACCTTTTTCGATGAGCAGCCGGGCGATGTGCGGCCGGCCGGTCTGACCGCAGCAGGAGATGCGCTCCACCTCCTCCTCGCTGATGGCCACGCCCAGGGCGCGGAGTTTGTCGAGGATGACCGCGTTGCGCCTGGCCCGGCCCGCCTGCAGCGGCGCCAGCCACTCGTGCAGTTCCGGGGCGGTGTGATCGATGCCGTAGCCGAGGATGTGCAGGGTGTGCTGGCGCAGTGAACTGCTCACCTCCACCCCGGACAGCACGGTGAGGCCCGCCTGCTCACCCAGCCGCAGGAACTCGGCCACGCCCTCGACCGTGTCGTGGTCAGTGAGCGCCAGCCCATGCAGGCGGTTGTGTGCGGCCAACTCGATCAGATCAGCCGGGGTGGCGCTGCCGTCGGAGTAGACACTATGGGTATGCAGGTCGACGCACATGGGGCAGGGGCAGTTCCTGGTGGCAGGGCCGGTGCGGGGTGTTGGGGTGGCCCGATATGCAGGCACTCTAACCACCGGCCTCCCTTTCCGCAAGAATAAGCAAATGAAATCGGCCCCAAGGCTCCGACTTGCCATTCACGGCGGCCGGTCTTATGGTGGTGGGAAACTTTCTCAGGGGGAGGCCCATGCACGCCCAGCAACACCGTATCGACGAATACCGGATCGAAGAGGAACCGTACTACCTGGCCACCGGCGACGAGCTGGCCATTGCCGAGGCCGCCTTTCACGAGGGCGCGCCGCTCCTGCTCAAGGGCCCAACCGGCTGCGGCAAGACCCGCTTCATGCAGTACTTGGCCTGGCGGCTGCACCGGCCGCTGGTCACCGTGTCCTGTCACGACGACCTGTCGACCAGCGACCTGGTCGGCCGCTACCTGATCCGCGCCGGCGAGGCGGTGTGGAACGACGGCCCCCTGACCATGGCGGTGCGCGCCGGGGCCATCTGCTACCTGGACGAGATCGTCGAGGCGCGCAAGGACACCACCGTGGTCATCCACCCGCTCGCCGACGACCGCCGCCAGCTGCCCATCGAAAAACGGGGCGAACTGCTCACCGCCCCGCCCGAGTTCATGCTCGCGGTCTCCTACAACCCCGGCTACCAGAGCGTGCTCAAGGATCTCAAGGCCTCCACCCGGCAGCGGTTCATCGCCCTGTCCTTCGACTACCCCGAGCCGGAGCTGGAGGTGGAGATCGTCTGCCGGGAGGGGCAGCTGGACCGGGAAACCGCCCGCCTGCTGGTCAAGCTGGCCGGTATGACCCGCACCCTCAAGGACTCGGGCCTGGCCGAAGGGGCCTCCACCCGCCTGCTCATCCAGGTGGGCAAGCTCATCGGCCGCGGCATCCCGGTGCGCACCGCCTGCCGGGCGGCCATCAGCGAGGCGCTCACCGATGACAGCGAGCTGCTCGCCGCGCTCGACGAAATGGTCACCTCCCTGTTCTGAGCGCGCATGGAGCTCGAAGTCCTCAAGGAGAAGTTCTACCGCCTGGTCGCGCCCAGCCTGCCCAACGAGTGGGACGTGGAAGAGGCCCTGGCCGGGCTGACGCTCGACGACGCCCAGCAGATCGAGGAAATCTTCGCCCAGATCCCGGCCATCTGGCCGGTCTCCCACTCGCTCTGCTTCTCCTACCTGTCCGCGGCCGGACCGGCGGTGGCCTGCCTGGCGCCCGAGGAACTGTCGCTCTGGGTGCATGGCCTGCTCGACTGTTACGAGACCAAGGGACTGCGCGGGGCGCAGCTGTTCATGGCCGACGTGGCCGAGCACTTTCTCCGCCAGATCCGCGGCCAGGGCGGGCTGCGCCTGGCTGACATCCGCCCGCGGCTGCAGACCTACGTCAACGGCCTGGCCGGCCGGGAACTCACCCTGGTGGCGGCCGAGGCCGCGGCCACGGACGGCGAGTCCATCTTCCTGCCGGCCGAAGTCGGCGTGTACGAGGACCAGGAACACAATTTCCTCGTGTACAAGCTGATCGCCTCGTTCCAGTGGGCCTGCCTGCACGCCGGCGTGTTCGAGCCCCCGCCGGGCTTCGTCCCCGGCAAGAAGAAGGCCCACCCGCTGGAGCGGTATTTTTCCACCTTTGCCCGGCCGGAGCAGGCCCGCAGCCTGTTTCACTTTTTCGAAACCGCGCGGGTGCTCGCCGTGCTCAAGCAGGAACTGCCCGGGCTGATGCGCCAGGCCGAATCCTTGCTGGCCCGGCTCGGTACCCCCGCAGACGACGACCGCGGCCCGACCCTGCTCGACCAGTTGCAGCGGGGCCTGCTCTGGGACGAGTGGCCCGAGCCGGGCCGGGACGGACGGGTCGACCGGGCGCGGCGGCTGCTCGACGCCTGTCGCAGGCAAACCGCGGACCACCAGCCCAGTTTGGAGGCGGTCCAGACACTGCTGCCCGAGGTGGAAGCGGAGGAGGATCTGACCCGGACCGAGCCGCTCCTGTTCCAGGGCACCCTGCTCCTGCAGGAGATGCGCAACCTGGGATTGCAGCAGCAGACCAGCCGGGAGTTGCGCATGATGCAGTCGCTCACCGTCAAACTGCACGCCGGGCCGCGTCCGCCCGAGAACGGGGACGAGGAGGAACGCCGGGGAGGCAGCGGTCAGCAGGGTCAGGACACGGCCCTGATCGTGGACACACCGCCGGAATGGCCGCACGGGCCGCCGCCCTGGGAACCCATGCACGTGGACAACCCGGCGGTCGAGGAGGAGACGCAGCCCGATGTTGCCGGACAGCAGAGGGTGAACACGGTTGCCGAGCAGACCTCGAGCGCCGCTGCCGGCCGGGCCGGGCGGATGTTCGCCACCGGTGGCGGGGCGCCGCAGGAAGGGGAGGCGGCCTGGCAGGAGCCGGTGGTCTACGACGAGTGGGATTACCGCCGCAAGGGGTTCCGCAAGAACTGGTGCGTGCTCCAGGAAAAGGAGATCGAGCGGGTGCAGACCCGCTTCATCGAGCAGACCCTGGGCCAGTACCGCGGCCATATCCGCCGCCTGCGCCACCAGTTCGAGATGATGCGCACCACCGAGCGGTTTGTCCGCCGCCAGCGGGACGGCAACGACATCGACCTGGATGCCATGGTCGAGTCGCTCGCCGACAGCCGGGCCGGCCTGGCGCCCTCGGACCGGCTGTTCGTCCGCCTGGCGCGCGACGAGCGCGACATCGCCGTGCATTTTTTGGTGGACATGTCCAACTCCACCGCCGGCTGGGTGGGCAGATCGATCAAGGAGGCGCTGGTGCTCATCTGCGAGGCCATGGAGAAGCTCAACGACCGCTACGGTATCTACGGCTTCTCCGGCATGCGCCGGCTGCGTTGCGAGATTTTCCCGGTGAAGCGGTTGGACGAGCGCTATTCGGCGGCGGTGCGCGAACGGATCAGCGCCATCGGGCCGCGCGAGTACACCCGCATGGCCCCGGCCATCCGCCACATGATTTCGCTGTTCGCCCGGGTGGAGGCCAAGGTGCGCCTGCTCATCATCCTCTCCGACGGCAAGCCCGAGGATTACGACGACTACAAGGGCGAGTACGCCATCGAGGACACCCGCCACGCCCTGCTCGAGGCCAAGGCCCGCGGCATCCACCCGTTCTGCATCACCATCGACCGCCAGGCGCACGAGTACATGACCCACATGTACGGCGAGGTGAACTCCATTTTCATCGACCAGATCGACCGGCTGCCGGCGCGCATGCCCGAGATCTACCGGGCCCTGACCAGCTGAGATAGGCCTGCGGGCGGCGACCGCTGCCCCCGGAATCGGGGCGCGTCCTGTATTCGATCATCCGGCCGCCCGGTCCGGATTGGCCGCCGGCCTGAACCGGCTGTTGGAGGCTCTCCCATGCGCTGGCACCACCCCCTTGTCCTGCTTCTCCTGCTGCTCGCCGCCCCCCTGCCGGGTCGGGCCGCCGAGGTCGACACCGTCAGCCGGCGCCTCAAGGTCGAGGCCTACCGGCACTACTACGGCCAGGGCAGGCCGGTGAACCTGGCCCGCGCCCTGCGCCTGTACCTCGAGGCGGCCGGGCGTGGCGACGCCGAGGCCCAGTTCATCGCCGGCGGCATGCTCCATCGCGGCCTGGGCACGGACCCGGACCGGCGCGGCGCTTTCCGCTGGCTGCTGGCGGCGGCGGAGCAGGGGAGGAGCAGTGCGGAGTCCCTGTACCTGATCGGCAGCGGCTATTTCCGCGGCAGCGTGGTGCCGCAGAATTTCCTCGAGGCCAGGGCCTGGCTTGACCGGGCGGTGGGCGAGGGCAGCGTGCCGGCCTGCACGGATCTCGCCTACCTGCTCTACAACGGGCTCGGCGGTGGGCAGGATTACCCGCGGGCGCTGCAGCTCTACGAACAGGCGGCCCGGCAGGGCGACGTGCTCGCCCAGGCCAACACCGGCCTGATGTACGCGACCGGCACGGGCACGGTAACCGACCGGGCGCGCGCCTACGCCTGGTACGCGCTGGCCGCCAGCCGGGGCAACACCTTCGCGGCCGTCAGCCGCAACCGGCTCATGACCGATATGAGCTGGGAGGAGTTGAACCGGGCCCAGGCCGTTGCCGTGGACCTGTACCGGGAGATCGAACAGCTGCCGCCGCGGCCGGCGGCAGCCGAGGTGGGCACACCGGACGCGACCGCACCCTAGCCGAGGGGGTGCTCTTCCTCGTCGCAGCCGCCTTCGAGCAGGGTAACGATCTCGTCGATGGTCCTGGCGTTGTTGATCGCCAGCCGCAGCCGGGAGGCGCCGGCGAGACCGGTGAGGAACTTGACGGTGTGGTTCTTGATGCGGAACAGCAGGCGGCCCGCCTCCAGGTGTTCCCCGGCCAGGGCCAGGTAGCGGCGGATGGTCGGCAGGCGGTCGGCCAGGGTGGCGGGTCTGCCGTGGGGGGAAAAGGCCCAGGGATTGCCGAGCGCGCCCCGGCCGATCATCACCCCGTCGCAGCCGGTTTCGGCCTGCATGCGCAGGGCGTCCGCATGGCACTGGACGTCACCGTTGCCGATCACCGGGATATGCACCGCCCGTTTCACCGCCGCGATCATGTCCCAGTCGGCCCGGCCGCCGAACCCCTGGGCCCAGGTCCGGCCGTGCACGACCACCGCCGCGGCGCCGGCCTCCTCGGCCATGAGCGCGAATTCCGGCGCGTTCAGCCGGCCCTCGTCCCAGCCGCTGCGGAACTTGACCGTCACCGGCAGGCGGGTGTGCGCGCACACCGCCCGGATGATGGCCGCGGCCCGCTCCGGGTCCTTCATCAGGGCCACGCCCGCCCCTTTTTTCACCACCTTGCGCACCGGACAGCCCATGTTCAGGTCGATCAGGTCCACCGGCCGGGTATCGACCAGGGCCGCGGCCCGGCCCATGGCCTCCGGGTCCGCGCCGAACAGCTGCAGGCCGAAGGGGCGCTCGGCGTCCACGGTGCGCATCAGCTCACAGGTGTTCCGCTGGCCGAAGACCAGGCCGTGGCAGCTGACCATTTCCGAGACACACAACCCGGCCCCGTGTTCCCGGCAGAGCAGGCGGAAGGGCAGGTCCGTGTAGCCGGCCAGCGGGGCGAGCACCAGCGGGGGGGTGAGCTGCACCGGGCCGATGGCGACCGGGGCGAGGGCTTCAGCTGCAGCAGGCGGGGAGGGGCAGGGCGAATGGCGCATGGCAAAAAAAAGGCGCTCCAGAAGATTCTGCAGCGCCCGGTAAAGAAGACGGAAGAGCGGATCAGTTGCCGGCGGCGGCCTTGCGGTCCAGTCGTCTGATCTTGTTGAGCACGCCGAGATAGATATCCTCGGACATGTCCTCGATGATCACCTTCAGGGCCTCGTCCTCACCGGTGGTGGTGATGGTCCGGTCGGTGTAGTCGGTGGTGTAGAGCTTTTTCGGCTCCTCCCAGATGATCTCCCCGGTTTTCAGATCCTTGAGCACGTAGCGGACGAACAGCCGCACCTTGTTGCCGGTGGAATTGGAGATGCTGTCCCAGGAAACCGAGGGCAGGTCGATGGAGGTGATCTCACCGGCGAGGATAAGGTCGGCGCGGCCTTTTTCCTTGGTCAGATCCAGGGCCTCGGACTTCTGGAACCAGCGTGCCATGGAAAGGTAGATGCGGTTGTCCAGGCCGAGCTTGTTGGTCCGGTTCTGCCAGTTGGGCATGTAAACGACCCGTTGCGGGCCGGTGTATACGTGGGGGTTGTAGTAGCCGCAGCCGCCGACCATGAGGGTGAGCAGCAGGAGGAGACTTAATCCGATGGTTCCAGTTTTCAGCATGATCGTCCCTTCAGGGGTTGGCGTGGCGCGCGCGGCGTGGGTGGACCGGAATTGCCAGCATGTTTGCCTAATTAGACCACGATATTAACAAGTTTCCGCTGAACCACAATGATTTTTTTCGGTTCCCGGCCCTCCACCAGCCGGGCGATTTTTTCGTCGTCCAGGGCCAGCTGCTTGAGTGCCGCATCGTCGATGTCCGCGGGCACCGTGAGCTTGGTGCGCACCTTGCCGTTGACCTGCACGACCACGGTCACCTCCTCCTCGCGGGCGGCTTCGGCATCGAAGCGCGGCCAGGAGACCGCGTTGAGCTGCTGGCCGTGCCCGCTCAGTTCCCACAACTCCTCGGAGAAATGGGGGACCATGGGGAAGAGCAGGGTGAGCACGGTTTCCAGGGTCTGGCGCAGCACCGCCCGGTCGATGGGCGCCTCGTCGGCGAGCACCGAGGCTGCGGTGTTGACCAGTTCCATCACCCCCGAGATGGCGGTGTTGAAATGGAAATTGCTCTCGATGCTCTCGGTCACCCGGCGGATGGTCTGGTGGGTCTTGCGGTGCAGCCGACGGGAGAGGTCGTCGAGTTCGGTTGCGGCCACCGCCCGGCTGTCGGCAAAGCAGTCCAGGTGCTGGTGGACCATCCGAAAGACCCGGTTGAGGAAGCGCGAGGCCCCCTCCACGCCCTGGGCGTTCCATTCCAGGTCACGCTCCGGTGGGGCGGCGAACAGGGAGAACAGCCGCACCGTGTCCGCCCCGTACTGCTCGATCAGGTCGTTCGGGTCGACCACGTTGCCTTTTGATTTGGACATCTTGGCCCCGTCCTTGATGACCATGCCCTGGGTGAGCAGGTTGGTGAACGGCTCGTCCACCTCCAGGTAGCCGAGGTCGCGCAGCATCTTGGTGAAAAAGCGCGAGTAGAGCAGGTGGAGGATGGCGTGCTCGACCCCGCCGATGTACTGGTCCACCGGCAGCCAGTAGCGGGCCGCCTCCCGGTCGATGGGCGCGGTGGCCAGGTCCGGGCAGGTGTAGCGGGCGAAATACCAGGAGGACTCGACAAAGGTGTCCAGGGTGTCGGTCTCGCGCCGGGCCGGCCGGCCGCACTGCGGGCAGGTGGTGGCGATGAAGTCCGCCTGCTGGTGCAGGGGCTGGTGCCTCCCCCCGGACTCGCCGGAACCGGGCAGGAGCACCGGCAGGTCACCTTCGGGAACGGGCACGATGCCGCAGCCGTCGCAGTGGATCACCGGGATGGGCGCGCCCCAGTAGCGCTGCCGGGAGATGCCCCAGTCGCGCAGCCGGTAGGTGACGTGCGCCCGGCCGAACCCCTGCGCCTCGGCATGGGCGATGATCGCCGCCTGGGCGGCAACGGAATCCATGGAGCTGAACGGGCCGGAATCCACCAGCGTGCCCGGTTCCACCGAGGCCTCGGTCATGGCCGCCGGGTCGAGGGGTTCGCCCCCGGGCTGGACCACCACCCGCACCGGCAGGCCGTAGGTACGGGCGAATTCGAAGTCGCGCTGGTCGTGGGCCGGCACCGCCATGACCGCGCCGGTGCCGTACTCCATGAGCACGAAGTTGGCCGCATAGACCGGTACCCGCTCGTTGGTGAAGGGGTTGCGGCAGTAGGCGCCGGTGAACACGCCGCGTTTTTCCTGTTCTTCCTCCAGGCTGGCCCGCTGTTTGTCGATGAGCGTCTGTTCGATGAAGGCCTGGACCAGAGCCTCCTGCGGCGTGCCCGCGCACAGGGTTCTGAGCAGCGGGTGCTCCACCGCCAGCGACATGAAACTCACGCCAAAGATGGTGTCCGGCCGGGTGGTGAAGATGGCGATCTTCTCGTCGCCGCCCTCCACCGGGAAGTCGCAGGCGAGCCCGGTGCTCTTGCCGATCCAGTTGCGCTGCATGGTGACCACCTTCTCCGGCCAGCCGGTGAGCTTGTCCAGGTCAGCGAGCAGTTCCTCGGCGTAATCGGTGATCCGAAAGAACCAGCCGTGCATCACCTTGGGCAGTACCGGCTGGTCGCACCGCCAGCAGGCGCCGTCGATCACCTGTTCGCGGGCGAGCACGGTCTGGCAGTCGTCACACCAGTTGACCGTGGTCTCCTTGCGGTAGATGAGCCCGCGTTCGAGCATCTGCAGGAAGAGGCGCTGCTCCCGGCGGTAGTAGTCCGGGCTGCAGGTGGCCAGCTCCCGGTCCCAGTCATAGCTCAACCCCATGGCCTTGAGCTGGGTGCGCATGTAGGCGATGTTGTCCCCGGTCCAGGCGGCCGGGTGGACGCCGCGCTTCATGGCCGCGTTCTCGGCGGGCAGGCCGAAGGCGTCCCAGCCCATGGGGTGGAGGACGTTGAGCCCCTGCATGCGCTTGTAGCGGGCGATCACGTCACCGATGGAGTAGTTGCGCACGTGCCCCATGTGGATGCGGCCCGAGGGGTAGGGGAACATCTCGAGCACATAGTATTTTTCCCGGCCGGGCTGTGCGTCGACCTTGAAGGTCTTGTCCCGCTCCCAGCGCTCCTGCCATTTGCGTTCGATGGTCTTGAAATCGTATCTGTCGGTGGTCTGCTGCATGGCCATGGTGGAAGGTGGGGAAGTGGTGGTTGGGCTCAGTGGAGGTCGAAGTCCGCGCCCGGATCGGGTTCCGGGAGGTAGTCCGGCGCCGGCGCCCGGTTGCTGTAGTTCTCGAACTTGGTGTATTCGCCGAGGAAGGTCAGCTTGATCACGCCGGTGGGGCCGTTGCGCTGCTTGCCGACGATGACCTCGGCCAGGCCACGGTTCGGGTTGCCCTCGGCCCGGTTGTAGACCTCGTCCCGGTAGATGAACATGATCACGTCCGCGTCCTGCTCGATGGCCCCGGACTCGCGCAGGTCGGCGAGCTGCGGCCGCTTGTCGGTGCGGCTCTCGAGGCTGCGGTTGAGCTGGGACAGGGCCAGCACCGGCACGTTGAGTTCCTTGGCCATGGCCTTGAGTGAGCGGGAGATGTCCGAGATCTCCTGGGCCCGATTCTCGGCCGTGGATTTGCCCTGCATGAGCTGCAGGTAGTCGACCACGATCAGGCCCAGGTCCTGCTCGGATTTGAGCCGCCGGGCCTTGGCGCGCATCTCGAGCACGGTCAGGCCGGGGGTGTCGTCGATGTAGATGGGGGCCTCGCTGAGCATGCCCGTGGCCCGGGTGAGTTTGGGCCAGTCGCTGTCGAGCAGCCGGCCGGTGCGAACGCGCTGCGAATCGATCGGCCCGAGCGAGCAGAGCATGCGCAGGGCGAGCGACTCCACCGACATTTCCAGGCTGAACACGGCCACCGGCACCTTGTCGATCATGGCCGCGTGCTGGACGATGTTCATGGCCAGGGCGGTCTTACCCATGGAAGGGCGGGCGGCGAGGATGATCATTTCCGCGGGCTGCAGACCGGCGGTCATCCGGTCGAGTTCGTCGTAGCCGGTGGCCACGCCGGTGATGTGCTCCTGCTTGTCGAACAGCCGGTTGATCCGGTCGAAGGCCTTGGGCACCACCGAGGACATGGGCTGGAACCCTTCGCCCTTCTTCGAATGGGCGATTTCGAAGATGGTCTTTTCCGCCTCGTCGACCAGGGTGTCGATGTCGTCCTGGGCATCGTAGCAGCGGGCCACCACCTCGGCCGAGGTCTGGATGAGCCGTCGCAGGATGGATTTCTTGCGGATGATGCGGGCGTGGTGGACCAGGGTGCCGGTGAAGGGGATGATGTCGGTGAGCGAGGCCAGGTAGGCGGCGCCGCCCACGTCCTCGAGCTTGTTCTGGTCGCTGAGCAGCCCGGTGACTGTGATCAGGTCGTGCGGTTCATGCTTGTCGAACAGGGCCATCATGGCCGCGTAAATGGTCTTGTGGGCGTCCCGGTAGAAGTCCCCGGGCTGGAGCAGGTCGATGACCTTGATCAGGGCCTTGTCCTGGATGAGGATGGTGCCGAGCACCGCCTGTTCCGCCTCGATATTCTGGGGCGGCAGCATGCGTTCGGATGGGGCAGGGTTGGGATAGGAATCGCGTGACATGGCTGGCGGGGGCGGGAGGCGGCTGTTGATGTGTGGCGCCACTATACCGACCGGTCCGGGGAAAGGCACGCCCAAAATGCAAGTGCCTTTTCTGGTTAGAGAAAAGGCACTTGGCCGAGGGCCTCCGGCACAGTCCCCAGGCTCGTGCGTCAGGCGCACGAACCGGAGGCGGCCGGTGTGTACTCGTTAAGGATGGTCGGCCGGCGGAAGGTCGGGCCGACCGGCGTTCGCTTACTGCTGCTCGCCCACGGTCTCGGGAACCACCAGCACCTGCACCTGGGCAGTGGTCTGGTAGCCGGCCTTGATGGTCACCTTGTACTCGCCGATGGCCTTGATGGCGTCCCCGAGGACGATGTTGCGCCGGTCCACGGTGATGCCTTCCTGCTCCAGGGCGGCGGCGATGTCGCTGCCGGTGACCGAGCCGAACAGCCGGTTTTCGTCACCGACCCGCTTGCTGATGGTGACCACCTTGCCTTCCAGCCGGGAGGCCATGGACTCGGCGCTGCGCTTCTGCTCGGCCAGGCGGGCGGCGATGGCCTGCTTTTCCCGCTCCAGCCGGGCGAGCGAGGCCTTGTTGACCAGCACCGCCTTTTGCCGCGGAATGAGGAAGTTGCGTGCGTAGCCGTTCTTGACCTTGACGATGTCGCCTTCCTGGCCAAGGGTGTCGATGGTTTCTTTCAATATGATTTCCATTGCTCTTGCCCTCTTGCTCTATGGGTTGATTCGTAGTGTTGTGTTTCGTCGTTGTCGCGGCGGGTCGCGCCGCTGCGGCGCAGACCGCGTCAGGGTTGTGCCTTGTCCCGCGGGCGGCGGAAATTGAACCAGACGTCGCTCAGGCCCAGGACCGCCAGCATGAGCATGCCGTAACTCTGCAGGATGAACACCAGGTAGAGCAGCACCCGCAGGAAGGTCGGCGTCCGCCAGCGCTCGAGCAGGGCGACGAACACCGCCAGACCCTGGAAAAAGTACAAGGTCCCGGTGACCAGCAGCACCCACACGCTGGCGTCCCGGACCATGCCGTTGCTGACCAGCAGCACCGCGACCGCGGCGATGGGTGCCCAGACCAGCTGCTCGGGCAGGGTCCAGGTGGCGTACCGGTCCCACAGATGCCCCCCGGGGCGAAAGCGACGCGTCAGGCTGTTGGCCGTAACCATGTTCAGCCACACCGTCACCGGCACCAGGGCAACGAGCAGCCCGGGCAGCAGTCGGGGCGCGGTCGCCCGGATTTCTCCCAGGGCCTGCTGCACCCCGTACAGCATTTCCGGCGTCAGCGCCGCCTCCTCCGAGGCGGCGAACTCGAGCATCTGCCGGAAGCCGGCGTCGAGCGACTCGCGCAGCTGCGTGTACGGGTTGACCCCGCTGACCATGCCCTGCACGGTCCAGAACAGCAGCCAGGTCCCGAGGAGAACCAGTCCGCCCCGGCCGCCGCTCATCGCCGGCGATGCCCCGGCAAGCGCGCTCCGGTGGAGCGAGTAGCCCAGCGGCACCAGGGTGAGGGAAAAAAGAAAGCCCTCGATCCGGCCGGTGAACAGGGCCGCCAGGCCGGCCGCCAGCAGGCTGATCTGCAACTGCATCGAACCGGCGCCCGCGCCCCTGCTGCAGAGCAGGTAGATCACGGGAACCGCCAGGAATCCGTTCAGCCAGCCGAACAGCGGCGGAATCAGGGCCGGCAGGAAGAACAGGACACTGCAGAGAAAGGTCTGGCCGGGGTGCAGGGGCAGCCGCTGTCGCCCCGGCCGGGAATCCGCCATGACGTCGGGCGCGACCTAAAAGAGGGTCGATCCCGAGTACGGCAGCAGGGCCAGCTGGCGGGCGCGCTTGACCGCCTCGGTCAGTTGGCGCTGGTGCTTGGCGCAGGTGCCGTAGATGCGCCGGGGCACGATCTTGCCCCGTTCGGTGACGAAATTCTTCAGGGTTTTTGCATCTTTGTAATCAATGACGATTTCCTTGTCCGTACAGAAACGGCAGGCGCGACGACGGGAAAAAACTTTTCTGGGTTGAGCCATGGTATTCCTCCTTCAGGGAGCGGGTGCGCTGGGCGTGTTTATTCGTCTGCGGAATCGTCGGCGGTTTCCTCGTCCGACTCTTCGCCTTCGGCGTCCTCGGCCTCGGCGGCGGCACGCGCGGCCTTGTCGGCGATCCGCTGCTTTTCGGCCTCGATCGTCTCAGCGGTCATGTGCTCGCCCAATTTGACGGTCAGATAGCGCAGCACCCTGTCATCGATACGGAAAATGCGCTCGATCTCGTCCACCGATTTGCCGGGTGCGGCGTAATTCAGGTAGACGTAGTAGCCTTGGACTTCCTTGTTGATCTCGTAGGCGAGGCGCTTGACGCCCCAGCGGTCGAGACAGATGACCGCCCCCTCGTCGCCGGTGATGATGCCGACGGTTCGGTCAATGATTTCGGTGGTTTGTTCTTCGCCGAGGTTGGGACGGAGAATGAACGTGGTCTCGTAATGACGCATGATGCCTCCTCGTGGTCATAGTGGCCCTCGCTTCCAGACAGCTGAGAGCGAGAAGGGTGGGATTGGTAAGCCGGTGACTATAGAGGAGGAAGACAGCGGGTGTCAAGGGAAAAACTCAGGCGGACCGTTTCGTTGCGGCCTCCTGCTTTTCCTCGGCCTTGATCCGTTCCCACTGGCGGCGCAGGTGGTGTTCATCGCCCGCGGCGGCGCCGGCGAACACGTGCGGATGGCGCCGGATCATCTTGGCCGTAATTCGCTCCAGGGCATCCGCAGCGGTGAAACGCTCCTGTTCCGTGAACATGGTGGTGAGCATGGTGAGGATGAAAAAAACGTCGCCGATCTCCTCGCAGATGTCCTCTTCCCGGCCGCTGTCAATGGCCTCGGCCAGTTCCCGGCATTCTTCCAGCAGGTATTTCTTCAGGCTGGCCGGGGTCTGGCGGATATCCCAGGGACAGCCGTGTTCGCCGCGCAGGGTGCGGACGATCTCCTGCAGGCGGCGGAAGGCCTCGGTGTCCCCGGTGGGTTCGGGCTGATGCATGGGTCGCGGCCCGCTCAGGTGCCGATGGCGTGCAGACGCACCGTGTAGGTGATGGTCTTGCCGGCCAGGGGGTGATTGTAGTCCACGGTGACGGTTTCGCGGTCCGCGGCGAGCACGGTCGCCGGCACCTGCTGGCGCACGCCGTCGCGCTCCACCGCCAGGGACAGGACCATGCCCGGTTTCGGGTCGATGCGGTCGGCAAAGGCGGCGCGCGGCACCTCGTGCACCAGGGCCCGCTGGTAGGGGCCGAAGGCGTCCTCGGGGAGGATGTCCACGGTCCGGGTCTGGCCCGGTTCCAGGCCAAGCAGCGAGGCCTCCACCGCCCTGAGGATACGGCCGGAGCCGATGACCAGGGTGATCGGCTCCGTTTCCGGCACGCTGTCGATGATGTCGCCGGTGGGCAGGCTGGCGGTGTAACTGACGGAAACGGTGTCGAACAGCTGAACGGCTTGCATGGGGTAATTTCCTTGGTAAGTGAGGGGGAGGGGAAGAATATGGCGGCCGACTATACTGAAAGACCGGTGCTTTGACAAGAGCGGCCGCGGCCGACGGAAGACTTGACAAACCGCGGCCAAGCGCATAAATGTGCTGGCTTCGGCCTGCCGGCGCAGAGATTCCGCACCGCCGCGACCCCGCTGCCGAGCGCAGTCCGCCTGTCCTTTCGCTTTTTGAAACCGCCGGGCGGAGCGCCCGGCCGGTCGCTTTGTGTCCTGCCCCCGGACAGCCACAACCCGCGCCGACAACTCGTCCCACCTTGCAAAGGATGCGCAATCCCCATGATCGAACTTGCTTTCACCAAGGACAAAAACGGGCTGCTGCCCGCCATCGTCCAGGATCACCGGAGCGGCGAGGTGCTCATGCTCGCCTACATCAACGAGACGGCCTGGAAAAAAACCCTGGAGACGGGCAAGGCCCATTACTGGAGCCGGTCACGCAACAGCCTGTGGCTGAAGGGCGAGACCTCGGGCCACGTGCAGCTCATTCGTGACATCTACGTGGACTGCGACAGCGACACGGTGGTCTTCAAAGTCGAGCAGCTGGGTGGTGCGGCCTGTCACACCGGCTATCGCAGCTGCTTTTACCGCAAGGTGGCGGGTGAGGAACTCGTTGTCCACGAACCAGCCAGGGTCTTTGACCCGGCCGCGGTCTACGGATCGAAATGATTGCTCCCGCACCTTACTGAACCATTAAGGCGAACGACATGAACGTACTCAAACTGGGAATTCCCAAGGGCAGCCTGGAAAATGCCACCATTGCCCTGTTCGAAAAATCCGGCTGGCAGATCAAGCTGGCCTCGCGCAACTACTTTCCCGAGGTCGACGACCCGGAACTCTCCTGTTCCATCTGCCGTCCGCAGGAGATGTCCCGGTACATCGAGGGCGGCATGCTCGACGCCGGCATCACCGGCAAGGACTGGACCCTGGAGAATGACTCGGACGTGGAGGTGGTGGCTGACCTGGTGTACTCCAAGGTCAGCAAGAAGCCGACCCGCTGGGTGATCGCCGTTCCCGGGGACTCGAACATCACCCGCATCGAGCAGCTGGACGGCAAGCGCATCGCCACCGAACTGGTCAATGTCACCCGCCGCTTCTTCGAGCAGCGCGGTATCCGCGTGGATATCACCTTCTCCTGGGGAGCCACCGAGGCCAAGGCGGTGTCCGGGCTGTGTGACGCCATCGTCGAGGTCACCGAGACCGAGTCCACCATCCGCGCCCACGGCCTGCGGGTCATCCACGAGCTGATGCAGTCCAACACCCAGCTGATCGCCAGCCGCGCGGCCCTGGCCGACCCCTGGAAGCGGGAGAAGATCGAGAACATCGCCATGCTGCTGCAGGGCGCCCTGCGCGCCGACCGCATCGTCGGCCTGAAGATGAACGTGGCCGCGGAGCGGCTCGACGACGTGATCACCATGCTGCCCAGCCTGAACGCGCCCACCGTGGCCAAGCTCTACAAGCAGGAGTGGTTCTCGGTGGAGACGGTCATCAGCGAGCACCAGGTGCGCGACCTGGTGCCCAAGCTGAAGAAGAACGGCGCCGAGGGCATCATCGAGTACTCCCTCAACAAGGTCATCTGAGCAGCGGGCGGACAGGCATGCACTTCGGCAACGTTCGTTTTCTCCTCTCCGCCCACACCATCGGCCAGCTGCCGCCGCCGGACCGGCCGGACATCGCCTTTGCCGGTCGGTCCAACGTGGGCAAGTCGAGCCTGATCAACCGGCTGGTCAACCGCACCGGCCTGGTCAAGACCAGCGGCAAACCGGGCAAGACCCAGAGCCTCAACTACTTTCTCCTCGACGAATCCCTCTACCTGGTGGACCTGCCCGGCTACGGCTTTGCCCGGGTGTCGCAGCAGACCCGCCGTGCCTGGGGGGAACTGATCAGCCGGTACGTGGAGACCCGGCCGGGCCTGGCCTGCGTGGTGGTGATCATGGACCTGCGCCATGAGCTGAAAACCCTTGACCGGGAGCTGATCGACTGGCTCCGCTTTCACCACATTCCCTTCCTGCCCGTGTACACCAAGGCGGACAAGCTGAGCCGCAACGAGCAGCAGAAAAACGCGGCCGTGCTCGACGCCGGCCTGACCCTCACCCCGGCCGGGCGCATCGTCTTTTCGGCGCGCACCGGCCAGGGGGTCGAGGAACTGCGCCGGCGGCTGACCGACTTCGCCAACGTTCCCGCAGAACCCGGCCCCGAGACCCCGCCCCCTACTGATCCGACTTGAGCACCGCCAGGAAGGCCCGCTGGGGAATGTCGACATTGCCCACGGTCTTCATCCGCTTCTTGCCCGCCTTCTGTTTTTCCAGGAGTTTGCGTTTACGGCTGATGTCGCCGCCGTAACATTTGGCGGTCACGTCCTTGCGCAGGGCCGAGATCGTCTCCCGGGCGATGACGGTGCCGCCGATGGCCGCCTGAATGGCGATCTTGAACATCTGCCGGGGGATCTCCTCCTTCAGGCTCTCGCAGGCTTTCAAACCCCGCTCCCGGGCGCGGGCGCGGTGCACCAGCTGGGACAGGGCGTCCACCTGCTCACCGTTGACGAGGATGTCGAGCTTGATCAGGTCGCTGGGCCGGTAGTCGATCAACTCGTAGTCGAACGACCCGTACCCCTGGGTCACGGATTTCAGCTTGTCGTAGAAATCGTAGATGACCTCGGCCAGCGGCAGCTCGCAGATGAACTCGATGCGGCCGGGCATGGGGTAGTGGTACTTGATGTTCTCGCCGCGCCGCTCCATGCAGAGGGTCATGACCACGCCCATGTAGCGCTCCGGGATGTGGATGGTGGCCTTGATGAAGGGCTCCTCCACCCGGGCGATGGAGCCGGGGTCCGGGAAGTAGGAGGGGTTGTCGACCTCGACCAGGGTCTGGTTCTGCAGGTAGAAATGGTACTTGACCGTGGGCACGGTGAGGATGAGCGAGATGTCGAACTCGCGCTCGAGCCGCTCCTGCACCACCTCCAGGTGGAGCAGGCCGAGGAAGCCGCAGCGGAAACCGAAGCCGAGCGCCGCGGACGAATCCTTCTGGAAGGTGAGGGCGGCGTCGTTGAGCTTGAGCTTCTCCAGGGCGTTGGCCAGGTCCTCGTAGTCGTCGGTGGAGACCGGGTAGAGCGAGGAGAACACCACCTGCTGGACCTCCTTGAAGCCGGGCAGCGGGGTAGCGGCCGGTCGGTCGCGGAGGGTGATGGTGTCGCCCGGGCGGGTGTCGGACACGGTCTTCACCCCGGCAATGATGTAGCCGACCTCGCCGGCGGCCAGCTGCTGCCGCGGTTCGCGGCGCAGTCGGAAGATGCCCAGTTCCTCCACCCGGTAGTCGGCGCCGTTGGACATGAACAGGATCTGGTCCCCGGTTTTCACCGTGCCGTTGACGATGCGCACCGAGATGACCGTGCCGCGGTAGGGGTCGTAGTTGGCGTCGAAGATGAGCGCCTCCAGCGGCGCCTCCGGGTCGCCCTGGGGCGGCGGCAGGAGCCGGACGATGGCGTTGAGCAGATCGGGTACGCCCTCGCCGGTCTTGGCCGAACATTTGCGGATGGTGGCCCCGTCCAGGCCCAGGTCCTCCTCGATCTGGGCCGCGACCTTGTCCGGCTCGGCCGCCGGCAGGTCGATCTTGTTGATCACCGGGATGATGTCCAGGTTGTTTTCCATGGCCAGGTAGAGGTTGGCCAGGGTCTGGGCCTCGATGCCCTGGGAGGCATCGATGAGCAGCAGGGCGCCCTCGCAGGAACTGAGCGCCCGGGACACCTCGTAGCTGAAGTCGACATGGCCGGGCGTGTCCACCAGGTTGAGGGTGTAGAGTTCGCCGTCCTCGGCCAGGAAGGGCAGGCAGATGGTCTGCGACTTGATGGTGATGCCGCGCTCCCGTTCGATGTCCATGGTATCGAGCAGCTGGTCCTTGAACTCCCGGTCGGTGACCAGCTTGCAGTACTGGATCATCCGGTCGGCGAGGGTGGACTTGCCGTGATCGATATGGGCGATAATACTGAAATTTCTGATTTTTTTCATAAAGTGCGAACAGGGCTGGAAGGAACGGGAAGAACGGCGGGACAGACGCGTATGCATAGCACAGATCGGGGATAAATTAAACCTCCCCTGCGGGCCGGGTCAGATTAAAGTGTCTTTTTCGGGATTTTCGAGTAGACTTGCCATGATCGCCCTGCAGGGACTTCCCTGCGGGGCTGCCTGTTCTGACCGATGACGGATGCAATGAGAGACGAAAACGCCGACGACAGTCTGGAACGGAACGAACCGATGCTGCACCCGCTGGTGCTCATCGACAGCGACGACAACCTGCCGGCGCTGAGCAATCCGGCCCTGCACCGCTATCTCCAGGAGATCAGCCAGTACGAGCTGCTCAGCCGCGAGGAGACCGAGGAACTGGCGGTGCGCTTCCAGGAGACCGGCGACCCGGACGCCGCCTACCGGCTCGTGTCCTCGAACCTGCGCCTGGTGGTCAAGGTGGCCATGGATTTCCAGAAGTACTGGATGCAGAACTTCATGGATCTCATCCAGGAGGGTAATGTCGGCCTGGTGCAGGCCACCAAGAAGTTCGATCCCTACCGCGGGGTCAAGTTCTCCTACTACGCCGCCTACTGGATCCGCGCCTACATCCTCAAGTTCATCATGGACAACTGGCGGCTGGTCAAGATCGGCACCACCCAGGCCCAGCGCAAGCTGTTCTTCAGCCTGAACAAGGAGAAAAAGCTGCTCGAATCCCAGGGGTTCAAGCCCGAGGTCAAGCTGCTGGCCGAGCGGTTGAACGTCAAGGAGAGCGAAGTCATCGAGATGGGTCAGCGCATGGACAACTGGGATGTGTCCCTGGAGGCCCCGGTGCGCAGCGACTCGGAAGACGAGCAGAAGAATTTCATCCCCCACGACGGTCCGGGCATCGAGGACATGGTCGCCAGCCAGCAGATGCGTGAGCGGCTGGCCACGATCCTCGCCGACCTGAGCACCCGGCTCAACGAAAAGGAGCAGGTCATCCTCAATACCCGCCTGCTCAGCGACGAACCCAGGACCCTGCAGACCATTGCCGACGAGTTCAATATCTCGCGGGAGCGGGTCCGCCAGATCGAATCGAATTTACTCAAGAAACTGAAGAAGCAGTTCGAAAAGGACATGCCCGACATCCAGGACTTCCTCAGCGGCGACAGTGTCATCCTCGCCGCCGGTCCCACGGATCACTCCTCCTGAACGTTTCATCTCTCCCCCCATCCTCGTCCCTTTTTTCCGCAATGAATGTACCGCTGCTCGATTTAAAACCGCAACTGGCGCTTCTGCGTCCCCGGATCATGGAAGCCGTTACCCGGGTGGTCGATTCCACCGGGTATATTCTCGGCCGGGAGGTGAGCGACCTCGAGGAGCGGATCGCCGCCTACTGCGGCACGGCCTGCGGTATCGGCGTGTCCAGCGGCACGGACGCGCTTCTGGTGTCGCTCATGTCGCTGGACATCGGCCCCGGTGACCTGGTGCTGACCACGCCCTATACCTTCTTCGCCACCATGGGCACGGTGCTGCGGGTGGGCGCCCGGCCGGTGTTCGTGGATGTGGAGGCGGACAGCCTGAACATGGACCCGGACAGGATGGCCGAGGCCCTGGCCGCGGACCGGAAGAACGGGGCGCGGATCAAGGCGGTCATCCCGGTGCACCTCTACGGCCAGTGCGCCGACATGGGTCGCATCGGCCGGCTGGCCGGGGAGTACGGCGTACCGGTTATCGAGGACGCGGCCCAGGCGATCGGCGCCGAGTACCCGTCCATGGACGGCGGCGCCGTCACCTGGAAGCGGGCCGGGAGCATGGGCCTGAGCGGCTGTTTCTCCTTTTTCCCGAGCAAGAACCTGGGCGGTATCGGCGACGGCGGCATGGTCACCACCTCGGATGCGACCTTTGCCGACATCGTCCGTTCCAACCGCAACCACGGGGCCGAGCCCAAGTACTACCACTCGCGGGTCGGCGGCAACTTCCGGCTCGACCCCATCCAGGCCGCGGTGCTCACGGTCAAGCTCGACCATCTGGAATCCTGGCATGCGGCCCGGCGGCGCAACGCGGAGCGGTATCGCCAGCTCTTTCGCGAGGCCGGCCTGGCCGGCGACCCGGTGATCTTGCCGCAGGCGGTGTATGCGCACGTTGACGGCGCGGACCGGCACAATCACCACATCTATAACCAGTTTGTCGTCCTCGTGCCGCGCCGTGACGAGTTGCGCCAATTCCTGCAGGACAACGGGGTGGGCTGCGAGATCTACTATCCGCTCTGCCTGCACCAGCAGGAATGCCTCAAGGACGAAACCTTCCGGCAGCAGCAGTTCCCGGTGGCCGAGCGGGCCGCGGCCACCTCCCTGGCCCTGCCCATTTACCCGGAACTGACCGGCGACCAGCTCGCCTTTGTGGTCGAAACCATCCAGCGGTTCTACCAGGGCCGCTGACCACGGCGCCGGCAGCGTCCGCCGGTCGCCCTTTCAGGCAGAGGCCTCGCCTTTGGCGGGGCCTCTGCCTTTTTTTCATGCACTCAACACAGCAGGCCGGCCGCCAACCTGGCAGGTCCTGCGCAACAGGAGGATTTAAAGATGGTTCAACGCATCCCGATGTCGTTGACGGGAAACCAGCAGCTTCGCGACGAACTCGAACGACTCGAGCGGGTGGAGCGGCACGAAATTGTCAAGGCCATCGAGGTGGCCCGGGCGCACGGCGACCTGAGCGAAAATGCGGAGTATCACGCCGCCAAGGAACGGCAGAGCCTGGTCGAGGGCCGCATCCTGGAACTCAAGGACAAGCTCGGCCGGGCTGAAATCATCGACTGCTCCAAGGTGCCGGCCGAGCGGGCGGTGTTCGGCACGGTGGTCACCCTGCTGGATCTGACCACCGAGACCGAGGTCACCTATCAGCTGCTCGGCCCGGAGGAGGCGGATGTGAAGAAGGGGTCCATCTCCGTGCTCTCGCCGCTCGGCCGGGCCCTGCTCGGCAAGGAAGTCGGCGACGAGGTGGTCACCAAGACCCCGGGCGGCATCCGTGAATTCGAGGTGGTGCTCATCTCCCCATCGACGATGCAGTAGGGGGGTGCTATCGATCGGGCCGGCGGACGCTGCCGGTCCGGTGGATGAACGGATGATGAGAACGAAGCGAGGAGGGGTGGGACTGTTCAGGGCCGGGAGGCGAGCAAGCCTTCCAGGAAGGTGGCGGTGAGCTGACGGCTCACCTCTTCGATGGTGTAGGGGTGGTCCTTGCCGATGTTGCAGATCCTCGACACCTCGTCCAGGGCACCGAAGATAAGCTGTTTGGCGATGTCGGGCTGAATGTCCGCACGGAAGAGACCGGCCTGCTGGCCGTTGGCGATGACCGCGGCGATGATATCGAGGTATTCGCTGAACTTGTTCTTGCGGTAGTCGCGGATGAGCTTGCTCGTCTGGCGCAGTTCGATGTGGATCACTTCCGCGAGGTACTTGTTGCGCTTCATCTCCTCCAGGTGGTTGGCGATGAAGATCTCGAGTTTTTTCCTCGGGTTGTCCTCTTTTTCCAGCAACTGCACGACCTGTTCGATCAGCTTGCCGATCTCCTGTTCGAACACGGACAGGAGAATGTCGAACTTGTTGTTGAAATACAAGTAAATAGTTCCGTCGGCGACCTTTGCCTCCTTGGCAATGTCGGAAATGCGGGCGTTGAAGAAGCCCTTCTTGGCGAAGACCTTGATGGCAGCGCGTATTATCTTGCGGTGCTTGTCAGCCGATTTCATTCCACTTGTTCAAACAGGCAGTTGCTCTAAAAAATGAATGAATCCTCATTTTTGCGAAAGTACCGTTTGATCCCGCGGGTGTCAAGAAAAATACCGGGAAACAATCGCGATTACTTGTGGAACCCCTGAAAAACAGGAAGTTTTTTTGAACATCCGGCTTCGGCCCCAGATTTTGCTGGACGCGGCCGACCGTGATTTATTAGAAAGGAACGCGCAATCAGAACGATGCGCACTGCAATTCAGCGAACGGAGCGTGGACCATGAAAATTCTCGTGATAGGTAGCGGCGGCCGCGAACATGCGCTCGTCTGGAAACTGGCCCAATCGGTGCGGAAACCGGAGCTCTTCTGCGCGCCCGGCAATGCCGGCATCCGCAAGTTGGCCACCTGCGTCGATATCGCCGTCAACGACATCCCCGGACTGCTCGCCTTTGCCCGCGAAGAGGGCATCGACCTGACCGTGGTCGGCCCGGAAGAGCCGCTCACCCTGGGCATTGTCGACGTGTTCCGGGAACAGGGGCTGCGTATTTTCGGACCGGACAGCAGGGGCGCGATCCTCGAGGGCAGCAAGGTCTTCACCAAGGATTTCCTGGCCCGGCACAACATCCCCAGTGCCCGCTACCAGTCCTTTGCCAAGCGCTCCGCGGCGAAAAAATATCTTGGCACCATCGCCATGCCCTGCGTGGTCAAGGCGGACGGTTTGGCCGCCGGCAAGGGGGTGATCATCGCCCGGACCGTGGCCGAAGCCGAGCAGGCGGTGGACCTGATCATGCGTGACAAGGCCTTTGGTGCGGCCGGCAGCCGGGTGGTGATCGAGGAATTCCTCACCGGCGAGGAGGCCTCGTTCATCGCCTTCACCGACGGCAGCACGGTGCTGCCGCTGCCTTCCTCCCAGGATCACAAGGCCGCCTGGGACAACGACCAGGGGCCGAATACCGGCGGTATGGGCGCCTACTCGCCGGCCCCGGTGATGACCGATCCGCTCACCCGGCGGGTCATGGACGAGGTCATGCTGCCCACGGTGCGCGGCATGGCCGCGGACGGCCGGCCCTACACGGGCATGCTCTATGCCGGCCTGATGATCGACGGCGACCGGATCAACGTGCTCGAGTTCAACTGCCGCTTCGGCGACCCGGAGTGCCAGCCGCTGCTCATGCGCCTGAACAGCGACCTGGTGGACGTGCTCGAGGCCTGCATCGACGGCACCCTCGACCGGGTGCAGCTGGACATCGACCCGCGGCCCACGGTCTGCGTGGTCATGGCCTCGGGCGGCTACCCGGGCAAGTACGAGACCGGCAAGGCAATCAAGGGGCTGAACAAGGCGGCCAAGGTGGAGGGGGTGGAGGTGTTCCACGCCGGCACCGCGGTGCACGGCAGGCAGACGGTCACCAGGGGCGGCCGGGTGCTGGGCGTAACCGCCATCGGCGCGGATATCCGTGAGGCCATCCACCGCGCCTACCAGGCCGCGGATCTGATCAAGTGGTCGGATTGCTTCTACCGCCGGGACATCGGCCACCGTGCCTTGGCCCGGCTGCAGGCCCCGGCCCGAGCCGTGGTCGGCATCGTCATGGGCAGCGACTCGGACCTGCCGGTGATGCGCGCCGCGGCCGAGTTCCTCGACTGGGCCGGCGTGCCCTGGGAGATGTCCATCAACTCGGCCCACCGCACCCCGGAGCAGGCCGCGGCCTACGCCCGCACCGCCCGGGAGCGGGGTTTGAAGCTGATTATCGCCGGCGCGGGCATGGCCGCCCACCTGGCCGGGGTGCTGGCCGCGCACACCAACCTGCCGGTCATCGGCGTGCCCCTGGACGCCTCGTCGCTGAACGGGTTGGACGCGCTCCTGTCCACCGTGCAGATGCCGCCGGGCATCCCGGTGGCCACCATGGGCATAGGCAAGGCCGGGGCCAAGAACGCGGCCGTGCTGGCGGTGCGCATCCTGGCCATCAGCGACCCGGCGCTGGCGGACCGACTCGAGCAGCACGTGCGCGACATGGCCGAGCAGGTGGCAGCCAAGAACCAGGCCCTGGCGGGGTGAGCGGCCCGGTCGCGATCACTGCGGCCACGCTGCAGCGGGCGGCGGAGATTGTCCGCCGCGGCGGCGTGGTCGCCTTTCCGACCGAGACCTATTACGGCCTGGCGGTTGACCCGTTTCAACCGGCGGCCCTGGAACGACTCTTTGCCATCAAACGCCGTCCCGCCGACCTGCCGATCCTGGTGCTGGTCAGCGGGCAGGAGCAGCTCGGGGAGCTGGCGGCAATCGTGCCGCCGCTGTTCTCCGTTCTCATCGATTGTTTCTGGCCCGGGCCGCTGACCCTGGTCTGCCCGGCCCGAGCAGACCTGCCCGCCCGCCTCACCGGCAACACCGGCACGGTCGGTGTGCGCCAGTCGCCCCTGGCCGCGGCCAACCGGCTGATCGCGACCTGCGGCGGGCCGATCACCGCCACCAGCGCCAACCTCTCCGGCCAGCCGCCGGCGGTGACCGCTGCCGAGGCCTTTGCCACTTTTGGCGACGCGGTCGACCTGGTGCTCGACGGCGGCGCCACCCCGGGTGGTCAGGGCTCCACCTTGGTCGGTGTCCGCGCCGGCCACCTCTGCTGCCTGCGCGCTGGGGTCGTCCCCTTTGCCGCGGTGGAGGCCTGCGCCGCCGGCGCCACCATCAACCCGCCGGTCTTCAGGAACCCCATGGCCGAGTTGCACTGGAACAAAGCCACAGCCCTGGTCGAAACCGCCGGTGACGAGGCGCTGCTCGAGGAATTGCTCAGCCTGTTCCGCGAGGCTGCGGCCGAAGATCTCGAGCGGATGCGGCAGGCGGTGGCCGCCGGCGACAGCGCTGCGACAATGGCCGCGGCCCATAGTCTCAAAGGCTCGGCCGCGAGCCTCGGCATCGAATCGATCCGCAGCCTGGCCGAAACCGTGGAACAGGCCGGGCACACCGCTGCCATCGCCGCTGCCCGGCAAGCCCTGCCCGTCCTCCTGAATCTGCTCGACCAGCTGGCCGCCCTCTGAAGCGGGCCTCCCTGCACCGGAAAAAAAGAAAGGCGGCATCCGGACCGCTCAGGTCCGGATGCCGCCTCGAGGAGCAGGTGGCCCCGCTCAGGGGGTGGTAACGGTTACGGCCGGATGATCGGGCAGTCGCATTCCGCGTCCTGGATGTTCAGGAGCAGGAACTTGGTGTCATAGCCGTGTTTCACCAGTTCGTTGTAGGCCATGTCGGCCCGCGCCCCGGTGGAGCAGTGGACGTAGATCTTCTTGTCCTTGGGCAGTTCGTTCAACCGCGCCGGGATCTCGTCCAGCGGGATGTTGATGGTGTTGGTGAAGATGCCCAGTTCGGCGATCTCATCCTTGGTGCGGGCATCGACCACGACCACGTCATCGACCTCGCCGAGCACCGCCTTGCGGAAGTCGGCCACCGACACCTCACCCTTGCCGAGCTTGCGCACCCAGCGGATCTCGGTCTTGAAAATCGGGCCTTTCTCGATCTCGCCGCCCGACTTGACCCAGCCGTCATAGCCGCCCTTGACCAGAGAGACGAAATTGAATCCTTCGTCGCGCACATCGTTGACCGCGTCCTGCACCTCTTCGTTGCCGTAAAGCACGATGGGGGCGTTGCGGGGCACGTCGTTGAGCCGGTATTCGAGATCGTCGTAGGGGATGCTGTAGGCACCCTTGATACGGCCGGCCTGCGCCTCGTCGCTGGGCCGGATGTCGATCAGCACGACATTGCCGTTGATGACAAAATCATGGGTGGAATAGGTGGGCAACCCGGCTTTGGACCAGGCCGGCTCACCGTCGAGATAGACGCGAACGTTGTTGTAGCCGTTTTTCTTCGCCAGACCGGCGGAGGCAGTGGACATGCCTCATGTGGGCCCTCCGCAGTAGAAGACGAGCATCTCGTTTTTGTCCTTGGGCAGCACAGCGGCCTGTTTCTCTTCGAGCATGGGCACCGGGATGCTGACCGCGCCGGGCAGGTGGGACTGATTGTAGCGCATCGCGGGCCGGGAATCGACCAGGAACATTTTCTTCCCGGCGTCGGTCAGCTGCTGCAGTTCCGGTGTTTTGATCTCGGTTACGCCTGCGGGCAGCTTGGCCAGCTTGAGCTGGACATCGGTGGCGTAGGCATCCTGACCGCGCATCTCATAGCTGATGCGGACATTGGTGCCCTTGGTGGCCATGTCGACGCCCTTGGTGTTGTCGTCGAACTTGACCATCATGGTCTTGGCCGCATCACCCTTGCCGACCACCACGGAAATGGATTTGGCCTTGTTTGAAAGGCCGGCCACCTCGCCTTCGTAGACCATCGGTCCGGCTTGCTGGACCGTGGCCTGCGCGGCGGGCGCGGCGGCCTCCTCGGCCTTCTTGGTGCCGGCGCAGCCGGCCACCAGAAGCGCCATCATCAGACACAGCGGGAGCAGTTGCAACACGTTCCTGTTCACGGCAGTCCTCCTTGATGCTGGTGGATAGGGAGGCCGGGGCCGCCCCAGATTGAGTACGCTGGGTACCCGTGGATGTCAGAAAAGTATACCTGAGAGGGGCGGGGCAAGGCAATTGCGAAGAAGAGGCAAAGGGGAAATAGTCTCAATTAGGAGCGGGCGGCGCGATGCGCAGCCCCGGCTGTGGAGAGGAGTCCATGCAACACATCGATATTCGCATTGACGGCCTGGCGCCCGATTTCGAACTCGCCCGGCAGATCGGCGCGCTCATCGCCGGCCGCGACCATGACGAGTTCACCCTGGTTTCCTGGTGCGATGCCCTGCGCGGGGTGCATTCGCCCCAGTGTTTGCACTGCGAGATCCGGGGCGAACCGGGCTGGCTGGTCTACGGCCGCAGCCACGGCGGCCGCCTGTGTATCTCCTTCAACGACGACCAGTACGTGCTCATCTACAGCTGAGGTCGCTCACTCGACGCTTCGGCAACAGTTTTCCACCTCCTGCCACTGCTGCGCCAGTCGCTGTTCGCTCACCGGCTGGGCCGTGCCCAATTCCGGGGCGAAGATGGACACGCGAAACTCCTCCACCAGGGCAGCAAACTCGCGCCGGCTCTGGGCACAGGCCGGCGAGGGGCTGTCGAAGCGGGCCATCTGCCGCAGCCGGGCCAGGGGCTCCTGCAGCCGTTCGCCCTTTTTCGCATCCTTGGCGGGCGAGTGTTCGGCCCGTTCGATGCGCAGGCCGAGCGCCTGCAGGTAGCGCAGAGTGTGGACCAGGTCTGCGGCCTGGCGGGTCTCGAGAAAATCGTCCGGGAGGATCTGGGCGAGTGCGCCCAGGTAGTCGGCCTCGCGGGTTTCGTCGTAGCTGCGGCTCTGCCTGGCCCGGGTCGCCCAGGCGGTGATGGCGGCGCGTACCGCGCGCCGCTGCGCGAGCACGGCCAGCACCTGGTCGAGCACCGCGGTGGCGGTGCGTACCACGCCCCTGGCCACGGCCTGGTCGTGCAGTTCGTGAAATCGGGCCGTGGAGACC
Source organism: uncultured Desulfobulbus sp. (assembly GCA_964567725.1). Taxonomy (GTDB): domain Bacteria; phylum Desulfobacterota; class Desulfobulbia; order Desulfobulbales; family Desulfobulbaceae; genus Desulfobulbus. The sequence goes on from CAZMNU010000010.1 coordinate 31,168, forward strand.
AACTCGCCCGGGCGGGTGGCAAACACCGCATCGAGGAGAAAGGCCTGCAGCCGGCTGCGCAGCTCCGTGGCCGATGCCCTGGCACCCAGGCTCAGCCAGGAGGCCGAGTGGGAGGTCACGGCCGCACGGCAGAGCTTGCGCACCGCGGCCATCTCCTTGCTGCAGAGCCGGCCGTGGAGGAACTGCAGGCCGAGCCGGTTCTGCCGGCGGCTGGTGGCCTCGCTGTCCAGGTAGTGGACGAGCACGCGGTTGTGGATCTCGTCCACCCGCAGGGCCGCGAACAACAGCCCGGCGGCGCGGCCGTCCGCACCGGCCACCACCAGGCGTGGTTCGATGGTGCCAAGATCCTCCACACCGACCTCCCGCTCCGGCGGCAAGGCCGCGGTTCCGGTGCGCTGACGGTCTCCGGGCACCGGTCCTTCCCGGCCCCGCAGCAGGTCGTTGAAGGAGCGGCCGTGGGCGAGCGGCGCGCCCTGTTCGTCAACGAGCAGAAAGCGCATGCGCAGGTGCGGCGGCAGGTTGTCGGCCTGCCAGTCCTCGCGGCGCACGTTCACCTGGAAGGCGCGCAGGATCACCCGTTCCAGTTCCTGGTAGAGCGAACCCTGGCCGAGAACCAGGCTGTCCATGATCCGGTCCACCGCGTCCGGCAGGGGCACCAGTCGCCGGCGAACCTGCTTGGGCAGCCGGCGCAGCAGCAGGAGCAGCTTTTCGGGTAACAGCCCCGGCACCAGCCACTCGAACACCCGCGGGTTGACATGGGCCAGCAGGTGGCGGGGGATGCGCACCGTGACCCCGTCCGCCTCGTCGCCCGGCGAGAACAGGTAGTCCAGCGCCAGCTCCACCTCGCCGCTGCGCACGCTCGCCGGGAAGCGGTACAACTCTTCGCTGTCCGGCGTGACCCGGCAGATGTCCTCCTCGCGCATGCGCAGGAAGTCGTCGCGCTTGCGGGCGCGCAGCTGGCGGTTCAAGGTGTGGCGGTCGTAGACCAGGTCCAGCCGCTCGTCGTAAAATTGAAAAAGTACCTCGTCGTCAACCACGATGTCGCGGCGGCGGACCCGCTCCTCCATCTCCTGGAACCGGTCCACCAGGGCCGCGTTATGGTCGAGAAAGGGGTGGCGGCCGCCCAGCCGGCGGTTGACCAGGGCCTCGCGGATGAAGATCTCGCGCGCCTCCCGGGCGGTTTTCTCGTTGATGCGGCCATACTCCACCCGGCGGCCGGCGACGATGATCAGCCCGAACAGGCTCACCCGCTCGGTGGCCAGCACCCGGCCGCTACGCTTCTCCCAGTGCGGGTCGGACCAGCTGCGCTTGCACAGTTCGCCGCCGAGCCGCTCCAGCCAGTCCGGCTCGATGGCGGCCACGGTGCGGGCGAACAGCTGGGTGGTCTCGACAAATTCGCTCGCCACCGCCCACTGCGGCCCGCGGCCGTACAGGCCCGAGCCGGGAAACAGCACCACCTCCCGGCCGCCGGCGGCCAGGTAGGTGTTTTTCTCCTTTTTCTGGCAGATGTTGCGCAGAAAGCCGCTCGCCAGGGCACAGTGGATGGCGTCGTAGCCGGCCGGCTCACCGTCGGCGCTTCGCTGGCGGTGTCCGCGCAGCAGCCGGCTGATCTGCTCGTGCACGTCCAGCCATTCGCGCATGCGCTGCCAGGAGAGGAAGTTGGCCTTGCAGTAGCGTGACAGCTGCGAGCGCGAGACCGTCTCACCAGCGGTTGCAACCAGCCCGTTCCAGATGTTGATGAGGGTGAGGAAGTCGGATTTGCGGTCCAGGAACTGGCGGTGCACCTCGTCCGCCTTGTGCTCCTTGTCCGGCGGACGCACGCGCGGGTCCTGGATGGCGAGCGCCGCGGCGAGCACGATGATCTCCCGGGTCGCGCCCAGTGCCATGCCCTCGATGATAATGCGTGAAAGCCGCGGGTCGAGCGGCAGCCGGGCCATGAGCCGGCCGTTGGCAGTGAGCCGCTGGTTGGCGGTGAGCGCCCCCAGTTCGCGCAGGCTGCGGTAGCCGTCGCGGATGGCCGCGGCCGGCGGCGGGTCGATGAACGGAAAGCGGGCCGGATCGCCCAGGCGCAGGCTGATCATCTGCAGGATGACCTCGGCCAGGTTGGCGCGCTGGATCTCGGGCACGGTGAACGGTTCGCGCGACTGGAAATCCTCTTCCGTGTACAGGCGCACGCAGATGCCCGGGCCGGTGCGGCCGCAGCGGCCGCGGCGCTGCTCGCAGCTGGCCTGCGAGATGCGGCTGACGCGCAGGCTGGTTGTGCCGGTGCGCGGGTTGTAGCGGGCGATGCGCGCGAGTCCCGTGTCGACCACGGCGCGGATGCCCGGCACGGTGATCGAGGTCTCGGCCACGTTGGTGGCCACGATGATCTTGCGCCGGTGCGAGGGCCGGAAGATTTTGCGCTGGTCGGCCGCGGGCAGCCGGCCGAACAGGGGCAGGAGCAGGTGGGAGGCGTCGAACCGCTCGCGCAGCCCGTCCAGGGTGTCGGTGATGTCCCGCTCGGTGGGCATGAACACGAGGATGTCGCCGCCGTCAGGCCGGTCGGCCAGTTCCTCCACCGCGCCAATGGCCCGCTCCACGTAGGTGGCGGTCTCCCCGTCCTCGTCCTCCGGCACCTCTTCGTGCAGGGTGGTGATCGGAAAGGTGCGGCCGCTCACGGTGAGCACCGGCGC